>NZ_DASYHS010000176.1:0-56156 GCF_035998295.1 Arenibaculum sp.
TCGCCGGTCACGGCCGCCTTGTGGGCGTCGGAACCCTTGCCGCCGTAGTTGCCCTCCTCGATGTACTTCTTGGCGTTGTCCCAGGCGCCGCCGCCCGACGTCATCGAGATCGCGACGAACAGGCCGGTCACGATCGTGCCGAGCAGCATCGCGCCCAGCGCCGAGAACGCGGCCGCCTGGCCCGCGATCAGGTTGACGATGATGTAGAGCAGGATCGGCGCCACCACCGGAAGCAGCGAGGGGATCACCATCTCGCGGATCGCGGCCTTGGTCAGCATGTCGACCGCGCGGCCGTAGTCGGGCTTGGCGGTCCCTTCCATGATCCCCTTGATCTCGCGGAACTGACGCCGCACCTCGACCACCACGGCGCCGGCGGCGCGACCGACGGCGGTCATGCCCATGGAAGCGAACAGGTAGGGCAGCAGCCCGCCGATCAGCAGCCCGACCACCACGAACGGGTCCTGGAGGACGAAGGTCACGGGGACGTCGGGGAAGTAGTGCTTCAGGTCCTCGGTATAGGCCGCGAACAGCACCAGGGTCGCGAGGCCGGCGGAGCCGATCGCGTAGCCCTTCGTGACCGCCTTGGTGGTGTTGCCGACCGCGTCGAGCGCGTCGGTTGTCACGCGCGTCTCCTTCGGCAGATCGGCCATCTCGGCGATGCCGCCGGCGTTGTCGGTGACCGGGCCGTAGGCGTCGAGAGCCACCACCATGCCGGCCAGCGCCAGCATCGTGGTCACGGCGATGCCGATGCCGAACAGGCCGGCGAGCGCGTAGGCGATGATGATGCCGGCGCAGATCACGATCGTCGGCAGGGCGGTCGACTCCATCGACACCGCGAGGCCCTGGATCACGTTCGTGCCGTGGCCGGTCTCCGACGACTTGGCGACGCTGCGCACCGGGCGGTAGCTCGTCGAGGTGTAGTACTCGGTGATCCAGACCAGGAGGCCCGTGACGCCGAGCCCGACGAGGCTGCACAGGAACAGGTCGAAGCCCGTGACCGAGGCGCCGCCGATGCGTTCCATCGGCGTGCCGAGGCCGAACATCAGCAGAGTGGCCAGCAGGATCAGCACCGCCGAGATCGCGGCGGTCACGATGAGGCCCTTGTAGAGGGCGCCCATGATGTTGTTGCTCGGCCCCAGCTTCACGAAGAAGGTGCCCGCGACCGAGCCGATGATGCAGACCGCGCCGATCACCAGCGGGTACATCATCATCTCCGACTGGGTGGTGCCGGTGAAGAAGATCGCGGCCAGCAGCATGGTCGCGACGATGGTGACGGCATAGGTCTCGAACAGGTCCGCGGCCATCCCGGCGCAGTCGCCGACATTGTCGCCGACGTTGTCGGCGATCACGGCGGGGTTGCGGGGATCGTCCTCGGGGATGCCGGCCTCGACCTTGCCGACGAGGTCGGCCCCGACGTCGGCGCCCTTGGTGAAGATGCCGCCGCCGAGGCGGGCGAAGATCGAGATGAGGGAGGCGCCGAAGCTCAACGCGACGAGGGCTTCAAGGATGGCGCGCGTCTCGAACCCGGATGCGAGCAGGATGCCGTAGTAGACCGCGACGCCGAGCAGCCCCAGGCCGACCACCAGCATCCCGGTGATCGCCCCCGACTTGAACGCGATGTCGAGTGCCGGCGCCAGCCCGTGCCGGGCCGCCTCGGCCGTGCGGACGTTGGCGCGGACGGAGACGTTCATGCCGATGTAGCCCGCCAGGCCGGACAGGATCGCACCAACGAAGAAGCCGACCGCGGCCTGGATGCCGAGGACGAAGCCCAGCACGATGCCGATGACGACGCCGACGATGGCGATCGTCAGGTATTGCCGGTTCAGATAGGCCTTCGCGCCCTCCTGGACGGCGCCGGCTATCTCCTGCATGCGCTCCGAGCCGGCGCTCGCCGCCATGACCTGCTTGCCCGCATAGGCCCCGTATGCCAGCGCGAGCAGGCCACAGAGGATGACGAAGAAAAACGCGATTGACATCAATCCCCCCACCTTCCCTTTTTGAGGATGGTCCCAGTGCCCGCATTTACCGCCATAGATCAAGGTGGTAGCGGGAAATTTGGTGCCGGCGAAGCATGCCGGAGGGAAACGCGCAAAGCAACTGGGGCAACAACTCCGGAGCAGATCCACTGCCCAGGAGTGGTGTCCCCCGGCAATCCGCAGCCGTGACCGCGCAAGTTCCGCCGCCGGACGCCCCGAATCGGGGCGCGGCGGGCGAACACCGTCACATCGGGCGCTGCGTCACCACCTGGACCAGTACGTCGCGGAAAGCCTCCTGGCCGAGCACGCGCCGGCTCGCCGCGTTCAGGCGCTCCTTCACCTGCGCCAGGTCGAGCAGGCCGGCCTGGATCATCGTCCCCGACGCGACGGCGCCGTAGAGGCTGGTCAGGTAGGCATCCGTCAGCCGCGGGCCCTGTGCGCGCACGCGCTCGGCCGTCGCGGCGTCGCCGACCTCGACCGCGACCAGCAGGGTCACGAACTGGTCGATGCGGTCCGAGGCGAGGACGGGGACGGTCAGCGGGCCGATATTGACGAACAGGGGCACGCCGGTGGACGGCGGAGGCGGCGCCTGCGCCTGGCCGGCCTCCCGGTCCTCCTCCGCGCCCTCCTCCGCGGCCTGTCCGTAGCCGAGCTCGACGAAGACGTACCAGCCCGCGCCGAACCCGGCGCCGGCCATGAAGAGGGCACCGAACAGAAGAAGGAGAATGCGCATGGTCCGGTCTCCCCGAACGGCCGCAGTGCCGCGGAGCTACGATGCGCAGCTTCCGTTAAGGCCCGCTTAACCGTCCTGAAAATGGACCCAGCCGCGTCCCGCGAGGGGAACGGGCGCACCCGACGGGTCGAGGACTCGGACCCCGGCGGCACTCCCCGCCTCCACCATCCCACCGATCCGCGTCACGTCCACGCCCGCGTCGCGCGCGAGTGCCGCGATCTCGCCCTCGCGCGCGGCATCGGCGGTGAAGACGATCTCGTAGTCGTCGCCGCCGACCAGCGGCAGCGTGCGCAGGTCCGGCCGCAGGCCGACGGCCGCGCGGGCCGCTGCGGAAAGCGGCACCCGCTCCATCGCGATCTCGGCCGCGAGGCCGGAAGCCGCGCAGAGATGGCCGAGATCCGCGACCAGGCCGTCGGAGACGTCGAGGCCGGCGCTGGCGACAGCGCGCAGCAGCGGGACGGCGGCGAGCCGGGGCCGGGGCCGGCGGTAGCGGTCCGCGAGTTCGGCGGCGGCGGCCGGGCCGGGATCGAGCCGGCCCTGGAGCACGAGCAGGCCGAGCGCGGCGTCGCCGAACGTACCGGTGACGAAGACGGCGTCTCCCGCGCGCGCGGTGCCGCGGCGCAGCGCCCGCCCCTTCGGAACCGTCCCCATCGCCGTGACGCTGATGACGAGCGGCCCGGGCGTCGCGACCGAATCGCCGCCGAGCAGCGCGATGGCGAACAGGCGCTGCGCCTCGGCAAGCCCGCCCGCGAACGCCTCCAGCCAGGCGTCGTCGCACCCCCTGGGCATCGCCAGCGCCAGCGTGTAGCCGAGCGGGTCGGCCGCCATCGCGGCGAGGTCGGAGACGTTGACCCCCAGCGCCTTGACGGCGACGTCGGCCGGAGGGTCGCCCGGAAGGAAATGCACGCCCTCGACGAGGGCGTCCGTGGTCACGACCAGCTCGCGGTCCGGGGCGAGCGCTAGAAGAGCCGCGTCGTCGGTCAGCCCCAGGCTGGCCGGGTTCCCGGCCGCCAGCGGCCTGAAGAACCGGTCTATGCGGTCGAACTCGCCGAGCCTGTCCCCGGCCGGGCGCGGACCGTCACTCGCCGGCGGGGTCACGCCCCTCCCCCGAAACCTCGTCCGGGCGCAGCGTCCGGGCGACGCGGTCGAGCACGCCGTTGACCATCCCGGGCTCGCGGCCGGCGAAGAAGGCCCGGCCGACGTCGACATACTCGCTGATCAGGATGCGCGCATGCGTGCCGCCATGGGCGAGGATCTCGAACGCGCCCGCGCGCAGGATGGCGCGCAGCAGCAGTTCCAGCCGGTCCAGCGGCCATTGCGGGTCGAGCGAGCCCGTGACGATCCGGTCCACCTCCTCGCGCCGGGCCATGGCGCCGCGCAGGATGTCGGCGAAGAGCTGCGGGTCGGCGGCGACATAGCGGTCGCCGTCGATCTCCTGGCCGATGCGGTGCTTCACGAACTCGCCCAGCACGGTCTCGGGATTCGTGCCGGTCAGGTCGATCTGGTAGAGCGCCTGCACCGCCGCCAGCCGGGCGGCCTTGCGCCGGGCCTTCGCGGAACCGCCGCCGCGCTGCTTCTTCGGCTCGGGCGTCTCGTCCCCGCGGGAAGCCGCCTTGGCAGCGGCCAGCCGCGCGGCAGCGCGCAGTGCGTTGTCGGTCTTGGACATGGGTCCTGGAGCTTATCTCGGGTACAGCCGGAATTGGCGCTTGATCTCGATCATGTCAAGGCACGCCTGCGCCGCAACCCCGCCCTTGTTCCGGCCGGCGACCGAGGCGCGCGCCCAGGCCTGGTCGTCGTTCTCGACCGTGAGGATGCCGTTGCCGATCGCGAGCGTATAGCGCAGCGCCAGGTCCTGCAGGCCGCGCGCGCTTTCCTGGCACACATAGTCGTAGTGGGTCGTCTCGCCGCGGATGACGCAGCCGAGCGCCACGTAGCCGTCGAAGCGCCGTCGGCCGGTGTCGAAATCCATCGCCCGCACGGCGATCCGGATCGCCGCCGGGATCTCGAGCGCGCCCGGGACGGGGAAACGCTCGTAGGTGCAGCCGGCCGCTTCCAGCGCGGCGACGGCGCCGCGGCCGAGCTCGTCGGCGATGTCCTCGTAGAAGCGCGCTTCCACGATCATGACATGGGGCTTGTCGGACATGAGGCTATTCCGTTTCCTTGCTGTCGCCCGCGGACCCGCCGGCGATCGGCTGCCGGCCCACGACCTGCAGACCGTAGCCGTCGAGGCCGACGATGGTCTTGCTGCGGTTCGAGAGGAGCACCATCTCCCGCACCCCGAGGTCGCCCAGGATCTGGGCGCCGACGCCGTAGTCCCTCAGCTCCGGGCCGTCGTCGTCGTCCCCGCCGCCCTGGAGCACGGCCCTGACCCGCGACGAGAGGCTGGTCGGCTGCGGCTCGCGCAGCAGGACGACGACGCCCCGCCCCTCCGCGCCGATCCGGCTCATGGCCGCCTGCAGGTCGCCGCCGCGCCCCCCGGCCTTCTCGTACAGCACGTCGTCGAGCACGTTCAGCGCATGCATGCGGACCAGCACCGGCCCGGGCGTGGCGATGTCGCCCTTCACCAGGGCGATGTGCTCGGCATAGGCGATCTTGTTGACGTAGACGACCATCCGGAACTTGCCGCCGAAGCGGCTGTCCAGCTCGGTTTCGAGCGCGCGTTCGACCACCGTCTCGGTGCGGCGGCGGTAGTTGATCAGGTCGGCGATCGTCCCGACCTTCAGGCCGTGGAACTGCGCGAACTTGATCAGGTCCGGCAGGCGCGCCATGGTGCCGTCGTCGTTCATGATCTCGCAGATCACGCCCGCCGGGCTCAGGCCGGCGAGGCGCGCGATGTCGACCGCGGCCTCGGTGTGGCCGGCGCGGACCAGGACGCCGCCGTCGCGCGCGACCAGCGGGAAGACGTGGCCGGGCGAGGCGATGTCGCGCGGCGTGCTCTGCGGGTTGATCGCGACCTGGACCGTGCGGGCGCGGTCGGCGGCCGAGATGCCGGTCGTCACGCCCTCGCGCGCCTCGATCGACACGGTGAACGCCGTCTCGTGGCGCGACGCGTTCTGGCGCGCCATCAGCTGCAGGCCGAGCCGCTCGACGTTCGGCCGGTCCATGGCGAGGCAGATCAGCCCGCGGCCGAAGCGGGCCATGAAGTTGATCGTCTCGGCCGTGCACCACTGCGCCGGGATCACGAGGTCGCCTTCGTTCTCCCTGTCCTCGTCGTCGACGAGGATGAACATCCGCCCCTGGCGCGCCTCCTCGATGATCTCCTCCGGGCCCGACAGGAAGTCCAGGTTCCCGGTGCGCTCCCGGCCGGCCGCGACCGCCGCGCCGACCTGTGCCTTCGTGAAGGTCTTCATGATCCCCGTACCGCCAACAGACGCGCGACGTAGCGCGCCAACATGTCCGCCTCGAAATTCAGCCGGTCGCCCGGGCGGCGGCGGCCCAGCGTCGTGCAGTCCCAGGTGTGGGGGATGACGTTGACCCCGAAGATCGCCCCGTCGACCTCGTTCACCGTCAGAGACACGCCGTCCAGCGTCACCGATCCCTTGGGCGCCACGAACTGCGCCAGCTCCGCCGGCACCTCGAACAGCAGCCGGTGGCTGTCGCCCTCGGGCCGGACCTCGATCAGTTCGGCCAAACCGTCGACATGGCCGGAAACGACGTGGCCGCCGAGCTCGTCGCCGAGCCTGAGCGCGCGCTCCAGGTTGATCTCGGTTCCTTCCGTCCAGGCGCCAGCCGTCGATTTGGACAGGGTCTCGGCCGAGGCCGAGACGACGAAGCGCCCACCCCTCTCCGCCGCGGCGGTCGAGACGGCCGTCAGGCAGATGCCGCTGCACGCGATCGAGGCGCCGATCCGCACGTCCGAGAGGTCCTGGCGCGTCTCGATCGTGAAGACGGTGTCGCCCCGCCGCTCCACCTCGGCGATCCGGCCGACATCGGTGACGATCCCGGTGAACATGGTCCCGAACCCAACAATCCTTCGCCCGTCGCGGGCACGATTCCTTCGCCCTCGGCGGGCGCATGCGAGTTGCGCCGGCATCGTCCGGCACGGGGCCATTGGTTGCACGCCCGGCCGCGTTTGCCAAGCGCCTTCCCCGCAGTCAAGGGTCGCGCCGGGCGCGCCTCACATAGGATTCCACGAGATCCTCACCGACCCGGCGCACGCCGGCGCCCTCGAAACGGGGCGCCTGGGCGAGGGCTTCGACGCCGGAGCCCACGACCGCGGCGACGCCGTCGCCGCCGATCACGCTCGGCGCGCGGAACCACTCGATCCGGTCCACGAGGTCTTCGCGAAGCAGCGATCCCGCCAGCCTCGCCCCGCCCTCCGCGAGCACCCGCGTCAGCCCCCGCGCGCCCAGCGCGCGCAGCACCTCGGCCATGTCGATGGCGCCGACCTCGCCGCCCGCCACCTCGATGACCTCGACGCCGCAGTCGGCGAAGGCCTGGGCCCTCAGCCGGTCGACGCCGGCGAGCGCCACCACCCAGACCGGCACCTGGCGCGCGCCGCGCACGAGCCGGCTGGTGAGCGGCAGGCGCAGGCGGCTGTCGAGGACGATGCGGATCGGCGAGCGATGGCCCAGCCCCGGCAGCCGGCAGGTCAGGTCCGGATCGTCGGCGAGCGCCGTGTTCGACCCGATCATGATCGCGTCGTGGTTCGCCCGCAACGCGTGCCCCCAGGCGCGCGCCGCCTCGCCGGTGATCCACTTGCTGTCGCCGGAGCGCGTGGCGATGCGGCCGTCCAGGGTGGTCGCGAGCTTCAGGGTCACGAGCGGCCGCCCCTGCGCGATGCGCAGGAAGAAGCCCCGGTTGACCTCGCGCGCCTCCTCCGCGCACAGCCCGAGCTCGACCTCCAGCCCGGCCTCGCGCAGGAAGCGGACGCCGCCGCCCGACACGCGGGGGTCGGGGTCCTCGCAGGCGACGACGACGCGGGCGAGCCCCGCCGCCAGCAGGGCCTGCGTGCAGGGCGGGGTCTTGCCGAAGTGGTTGCACGGCTCCAGGCTGACATAGGCCGTGGCGCCGGCGGCCGCGCCGCCCGCCTCGCGCAGCGCCTCGGTCTCGCCGTGCGGGCGCCCGCCCGGCTGGGTCCAGCCGCGGCCGAGGATCACGCCGTCCCGGGTGATCACGCAGCCGACCGACGGGTTGGGCGCCACCGTCCCCAGGCCCCGGCGCGCCAGCGCCAGCGCCGTCCGCATCAGCCGGACGTCGTCCTGTCCCCACCGCTGTCCGGACATGGCGGTCAGCCTACCTCCTGCTTCAGCGTGCCGACGATCTCGTTGAAGTCGGCGGCCTCGCGGAAATCCTTGTAGACGGACGCGTAGCGCACATAGGCCACCTGGTCCAGGTTGAGCAGCGCCTGCATCACCATCTCGCCGATCTGCTTCGAGGGGATCTCGCTCTCTCCCGAGCTTTCGAGCTGGCGGACCAGGCTGTTGACGATCCGGTCGATCCGGTCGGCGTCGACCGGGCGCTTGCGCAGCGCGATGCGCATGGAGCGCAGCAGCTTCTCGCGGTCGAAGGGCTCCCTCTGGCCCGTGCTCTTCACGACCGTCAGCTCGCGCAGCTGGACCCGCTCGAACGTCGTGAACCGGGCGCCGCAGCTCGGGCAGAAGCGCCGCCGGCGGATCGCGGAGTTGTCCTCCGTCGGGCGGGAGTCCTTGACCTGGGTGTCGTCGTGTCCGCAGAAGGGGCAGCGCATGGGGCCTCGTCGGATCGTGGTCGGTGGGCGGCGGGCTCAGCCGAGCTTCGCAACCCGGCGCTCGTGGCGCCCACCCTCGAAAGGCGTTTCCAGGAAGGCGAGCAGGCAGTCGCGGGCCACTTCCGCCCCGACCATCCTGGCGCCGAGCACCAGCACGTTGGCGTCGTTGTGCTGGCGGGAAAGGCGGGCCGAGGTGACGTCGTGGCAGAGTGCCGCGCGCACGCCCTTATGACGATTGGCCGCGATGCCGATGCCGATGCCGGTGCCGCAGATCAGGACGCCCCGGGCCACGTCGCCCGCGCGCATGCGGGCGGCGAGCGCGTCCGCGAAATCGGGATAGTCGACGGAGGCGCTCCCGTCCGTCCCGAGGTCCAGCACCTCGCAGCCGGCGGACGCCAGCACCTGCTTCAGGGCGGCCTTCAGTTCCACTCCCGCATGATCGGAAGCGATCGCGATCTTCTCACCCGACATGTCACCAGACCCACGCAAACCGGAAAGTTATCTTCGGCAAAGCCGACCAGAGCCGACCATAGCCGATGTCGCGGGATGCCGCCACATCACCGCCGCCCTGCCCCCTGCCCTGCCCCGCCCCGCCCGTCCAGGGACTCGCGTCCGGCTTCCGGCGCGCTTTCCCGTCTCTTTCCGTAATCCTACCGTTGGAGTGGAAACCGGGCGCAATCTTGAGACGGCGTCCTATACGTCAAGTTGCGCCCTTCGGCTACGGGATAACGGGTACTCCACATCCACTACAATTCGACAAATCGGCCTTCGCCCTGCCTTTCGCGCCAGCGCGAAGGCTGTGGCAGTCTTGGCCCTTCGCTGTAAACGCCCAGGTCTTTAAAATAAGCAGCGGCCCTCTTGCGGAATTTTTATTGACACCTAAATCTCTCTGTGCAACTTGGTGCGGGCCAAGACAATGAATAACCAGGACACTGGGTATGAGTGAGCAGCAGGAACACAATCTCCCCGAGGATGCCATTCTGCGCATGACCACGGACATCGTGTCCGCCTACGTCAGCAAGAATGTCCTTCCGGCGCAGCAGATCCCGGAAGTCATCAACACGGTCTTCTCCTCGCTGACCGGGCTGAACGGGGCGCCGCGCGAAGCGCAGGCCGAGCCTCAGAAGCCGGCCGTGCCGATCCGGAAGTCCGTGACGCCCGAATACATCGTCTGCCTGGAAGACGGCAAGAAGCTGAAGATGCTGAAGCGCCATCTCCGGTCGACCTACGGAATGACGCCGGACGAGTACCGGTCCAAGTGGGGCCTGCCGCCGGATTATCCGATGGTGGCGCCGAACTATGCGGCACAGCGTTCGGAGTTCGCGAAGAAGATCGGTCTCGGCCGCAGTTCCGGCCGCCAGACCCGTCGTCGGGCATCCTGAGGCCTTCGGCCGGCTGGCCGTCGCACCCGGCCGGTCCCGCGGCAGCCCGTCAGCGGCTGCCGCTTTCTTTTCGTGCCGGCACGCAGATCAACGTTTTCGTGCCAGCACGTAGCTCAACTTGGCGACCACCGTGCGCTTGAGCTGCGCCTCGGCGTGCAGGGGGCCGACGACGCTCACCTCGGTGAGGGTGTCCGGGTCCACCGCCGTCGCCTTCAGGTACATGCCGACGCGCTGGAACTCGATCAGCACCTCGCGCTCGCCACCCATCGCTGCCGCCTTCTCCATCCGGACCCGCGCCTTTGACTACCCGGCCTCGAACGGCGGAGGGAGCGGAGAGGTGCCAGCCTCTCCGCTCCGGAAGCACGTGGAGCCGTTGGTATGCCGCGTCAGGCCGCCGAGGTGACCGGGAACGCGCTGTAGTCGAGCGAGGCCGACCAGAACCGCTCGAGCTTGCGCATCGTGTCGTTCGCCTTGGTCAGCTCCTCGTCGGAGAGCCCTGCCTTGTCGAGGGCGTCGATCTGCCGCTCGAACATGGCGCTGATCTTGTCGCGCAGGTCCAGCCCCTTCTTGGACAGGCGCACGCGCACCGACCGGCGGTCATGCGGCGAACGCTCCTGCCCGAGATAGCCGTTCTCGACCATCTTCTTGACGTTGTACGAGACGTTCGACCCGAGATAGTAGCCGCGGGCGGTCAGTTCGCCGACGGTCAGCTCGTCGTCGCCGATGTTGTAGAGGATCAGGCTCTGAACGTTGTTGATGTCCTGGATGCCAAGCCGGTCCAGCTCCGTCTTCAACACCTCCAGGAAATGGCGGTGAAGTCTCTCAATCAGTAGTATACTGTCATAGTAGGGCTGTCGCACGGCCTTCTCCATTGGCTCCGCCGGGGCACGGCGCGGCACCGGCCCGCGCCCGTCGGCTTCCTCCTGATGATAACCTATGGTTCTCCCCGGAGCATATTGATAATTCCCGAAAAATCTTTCCCGCCGTTTCCATTATTGCAGAATATTGCATAAAGAGACGCGGCCTCCGCGCCCAGCGGAGTGGGCGCCCCGCTGCCCTGGGCCGCCTGCTGCGACAGCTTCAGGTCTTTCAGCATCATGTCGGCGGCGAATCCGGGAACGTAGTCGCGGTTCGCGGGCGAGGCCGGGACCGGCCCCGGCACCGGGCAGTAGCTGGTCAGTGACCAGCACTGGCCCGAGGACTTGGACGCGATGTCGAAGAGCTTCTGCGCGTCGAGGCCCAGGCGCTCGGCAAGCACGAACGCCTCGGAAACGGCGATCATCGAGATGCCGAGGATCATGTTGTTGCAGATCTTCGCGGCCTGGCCGGTGCCCGGGCCGCCGGCGTGGATCACCGCCTTGCCCATATGCGACAGGATCGGCTCGGCCCGGGCGAAGGCGGCGTCGCTGCCGCCGACCATGAAGGTCAGCGTGCCGCCCGCCGCGCCGCCGACGCCGCCCGACACCGGGGCGTCGACCATGTCGAACCCCGCTTCGCGGACCGCCGCGCCGACCGCGCGCGCGCTCTCGACGTCGATGGTGGAGCAATCGATCAGCAGCGCGCCGGCCGGGACCGCAGCCAGGACGCCGTCCTCGCCGAGATAGACCGAGCGGACATGCGCGCCGGCCGGCAGCATCGTCACGACCACTTCGGCCGCGCGCGCGGCGTCGGCGGCCGAGGCGGCGGTCTCGATCCCGGCTTCCCGCGCGCGGGCCAGGTTGGCTTCGACGACGTCGAAGCCGAGCACGCGGTGCCCGGCCTTGACGAGGTTGGCGGCCATCGGCCCGCCCATGTTCCCGAGCCCAACGAATGCGATCGTCGCCATGATGTTCCTGCTCCTCCCGATGCGGCCGGCGCGCTGGCCGGCGCCGCTTCTGCGCGTTTGACTACGTCGCCGGGCGCCCGCGGGCGCCCGGTCGGCACCCGGTCAGACAAAAGTCAGTTCGTTGCTGCCGAGCGGCGCGAAATGCTCCTCGACGTCGGCCTCGCCGACGTCGCGCAGGCTCGCCGGCCGCCATTTCGGCGACCGGTCCTTGTCGACCAGCAGGGCGCGGATGCCTTCGTAGAAATCGTGCCCCCGCATGCATGCCTGGCTCAGCCTGTATTCCATGCGCATGGCATCGTCGAAGTCGAGCCCGGCTCCGGTCCTGATCTGCCGCAGCGTGACCTTGAGGCTCGTGGGCGACATCTGGCTCAAGACCGTCAACGTGGCGTTGGCCCAATCGGTTCCTTCGCGCTCCAGGGCGGACAGGATTTCCTCGACGGTGTCGAAGCCGAAGCAGCGGTCGATCGCCGCGCGCTGGGCGGCCAGCGTCGGTTCGCCGGCGTCGCCGGCATGCCGGCCCAGGACCGCGTCGACGATGCCGCCGGCATCCCCGCTCCAGTCTGCCGCGGCCAGATCGTCGACCACCGCCGCCAGGCGCTCGGACGGGACGTGGTGCGTCCCGACGCCGAGATACCGGATGTCGGCCGCATGCAGCCGCGTCCCGGTCAGGGCGACATAGGTCCCGGTCCGGCCCGGGCAGCGCGGCAGGAACCAGCTCCCGCCGACGTCGGGGAACAAGCCGATCCCGGTCTCCGGCATCGCGAACAGGGTGCGCTCGGTGGTGACGCGGTGCGAGCCGTGCACCGAGAGCCCGACCCCGCCGCCCATCGTGATGCCGTCGAGCAGCGCGACATAAGGCTTGGCGAACCGGTGGATGCGGCGGTTCAGCCGGTACTCCTCGCGGAAGAAGTCGCGCGTCAGCGCGCCGCCGCCCTGCCCCGCCTTCATCGCCTTGCCGTCGTCCCACACGGCGCGCACGTCTCCGCCGGCGCAGAACGCGCGGTCGCCGGCCCCCTGGACCACGACGGCCCGAACCGCGGGGTCGCGCTCCCACTGCGCCAGCACGGGATCGAAGGCCCGGATCATCGGCAGGTTGAGCGCGTTGAGCGCCTTCGGCCGGTCGAGCGTGACGACCCCGATCGGGCCCGTCACTTCGAATCGGATGTCTTGAACCTCGGTCATTCTCTTCCCGTATGCGCTGTCGGCGGAGGCGTCACGACGAGAGCAGGCGGCGGGCGATGATCACCCGCATGATCTCGTTCGTGCCCTCCAGGATCTGGTGCACCCGCACGTCGCGCAGGTAGCGCTCGATCGGGTATTCGCGGATGTAGCCGTATCCGCCGTGGAGCTGGAGCGCGTCGTTGCAGACCTTGAAGCCCACGTCGGTGGCGAAGCGCTTCGCCATGGCGCAGTACATCGTCGCCTCGGGGTGGCCCTGGTCGAGCGAGGCCGCGGCCCGGTGGACCATCAGCCGCGCCGCCTCCAGCTCGGTTGCCATGTCGGCGAGCTTGAACTGGAGCGCCTGGAAGTCCGCGAGCTTGCGGCCGAACTGGCTGCGCACGCCCATGTACTCGCGCGCCGCGTCCAGGCTGGCGCGCGCCCCGCCGAGCGAGCAGGCCGAGATGTTGAGGCGCCCGCCGTCCAGTCCCATCATCGCGATCTTGAACCCGTCGCCCTCCTCGCCGAGGCGGTTGGCGACCGGCACGCGGCAGTTCTCGAACACGACCATCGCGGTCGGCTGGCTGTTCCAGCCGAGCTTGCGCTCCTTCTTGCCGAAGGACAGGCCGGGCGTCCCCTTCTCGACGACGATGCAGGAGATGCCCTTGGGGCCCGCCTCGCCGGTGCGCACCATCGCGACGTAGACGTCGGAGGCTCCGCCCCCGGAGATGAACGCCTTCGACCCGTTCAGCACGTAGTGGTCGCCGTCGCGCTCGGCGCGCGCGCGCAGGCTCGCCGCGTCGGAACCCGCCCCCGGCTCGGTCAGGCAGTAGCTGGCGAAGAGCTGCGCCGACGCCAGCCCCGGGACCCAGCGCGACCGCTGCTCCTGGTTGCCGAAGCGGTCGATCATCCAGGTCGCCATGTTGTGGATGGAGAGATAGGCGGAAGTCGAGACGCAGCCGGCCGACAGCTCCTCGAAGATGATGGCGGCGTCGAGCCGCGTCAGCCCGGAGCCGCCGAACTCCTCCTTGCAGTAGATGCCGCCGAAGCCCAGCTCGGCGGCCTGGCGCAGGGCGTCGACCGGGAAGGTCTCCTTCTCGTCCCATTCCGCGGCGTGCGGGGCCAGGGAATCGGCCGCGAAGCCACGCGCGAGATCCTGGAAGGCGCGCTGGTCTTCCGTCAGGTCGAAGTTCATGATCCCGCATCTCCCCCTTCGTGCACAGGACACGGGATGATAGTGGCCCGGCCTCTTCTGTCAATGTTCGGGGGGGCGCACGCGAAAGTCTTTCCGCCGCCAGGAACCGGGCGGGCTCCGATGCTGTTCCTTGCTGGCCGCTGGGGCGAGTCTCGTGAGGGCGAAGCTGGTGCACGCGACATGAAGATGGCCGTCGTTCTCAATGCCGGGGCCGGCTACCTGCTGGGCCGGCCGCCGCAAGACGCCGCCGACCTGGTCCGGCGCCTGTTCGCCGAGGCGGGCCACGACGCCGACGTCGAGGTCGCCGAGGGGCGCGGCATCGTCGACGCCGTCGCGCGGGCCGCCGCCGCGGGGGCCGACGCGGTCGTCGTCGGCGGCGGGGACGGCACGGTGGCGTGCGCGGCCAACCGCCTCGTCGGGACCGGCACGCCGCTGGGCATCCTGCCGCTGGGCACGCTGAACCTCTACGCGCGCGACCTCGACACGCCGCTCGAGGTCGAGGAGGCCATCCCGGCGCTTGCCGCCGGCGAGGTCCATCCCCTGGACGTCGCCGAGGTCAACGGCCGCATCTTCCTCAACCATTCGGCCTTCGGCCTCTACCCGCTGATGATCCGCGAGCGCGAGGACATGCGCGCACGGCAGAAGATGTCGAAGCGCAAGCTCTCGAAATGGCCGGCCATGGCGGTCGCCGTGGTGAAGTCGCTGTACCGCTACCCGATGTTCACGGTCGGGCTCGACCTCGGCACCGGGCCGACCAGCATCGTGACCCCGGCGCTCGTCGCCTCCAACAACCGCTACGAGGAAGGGTTCGCCCCGATCCCCCGGCGCAGCAGCCTCGATTCGGGCCGTCTCGGCGTCTATGTCGCGCGGCACCGCCGCCCGCTCGCCATGGCCCGGCTGATGGCGGAGATGGTCCTGGGGTCCTGGCAGCAGGACGAGGAGCTGGACGTGTTCGAGACCCGGGAGTTCACCGTCACCAGCCGGCGCAGCCGCCTGCAGGTCGCGAACGACGGCGAGTTGGAGGTGATGATCCCGCCCCTGAAATACCGCCTGCGGCCGGGCGCGCTGCGCGTCCTGGTGCCCCGGGGCGCGGCACTCGACCGGCTCAAGGCCGCGGCATCCGGCCGGGAGACCGATGCCCTCGACGCGGTGCCCCGGTCGGCATGAGAAAGATCGCCCACATTTCCGACCTGCATTTCGGCCGCATCGACCCGATGGTGGTGGAGGCGCTGCTCGCCGACATCGAGCGGCTCCGGCCCGACCTCGTCGTCATCAGCGGCGACCTGACCCAGCGGGCCCGGCGCAGCCAGTTCGACGCCGCGCGCGACTTCCTCGCGCGGCTGCCGGTCCGGCACATGGTGGTCCCCGGCAACCACGACATCCCGGCCTTCAACCTGTTCGCCCGGTTCTCGCGGCCGTTCTCGGCCTACCGGCACTTCGTCTCGCGCGACCTGAACCCCTACTGGCAGGACGACGAGATCGCGGTGCTGGGCCTCAACACCGCGCGCCCGGTGATCCTCGACTTCGCCGAGGGCCGGGTGAACCGCCTCCAGATGGAGCGCGCGGCCGAGGTCTTCCGCGAGGCGGGCCACGGCCGCTTCAAGATCGTCTTCACCCACCACCCGTTCCTGCCGCCTCCGGACGCCCCGGGCACGCGGCTGGTCGGCCGGGCCCGGCGCGCGCTCGCGGCGATCGAGGCCGCCGGGGTGGACCTGCTCCTCGCCGGCCATCTCCACCGGGCCTATGCCGGCGACATCATGGGCCACCACACCCATATCGAGCGCTCGATCCTGGTGGCCCAGGCCTCGACGGCGACCTCGACGCGCCTGCGCCGGGAGCCCAACGCCTACAACTTCATCACCATCGGTCCGCCGGGGATCGAGATCGAGGTCCGGTCGTGGGAAGGCGCGCGCTTCACCGGCGGCATGAGCAGCCGCTACGAGAAGCGCGGCGACGTGTGGCAACTGGTCGCGCAAGATACGGGATTGAGGAAGGTGGCGGGCGGCGCGTACCATCGCGTCCGACAAGGTTGAACACGGCCCCGCAAGATCCCCATGCTTTTCGACAGACTGTTCCGCCGGTCCTCTCCCCGGCCCGCCCCCGCCCTGCCCGCTGCCGCCCTGCCCGTTCCCGCGGCGGAACCGGCGCACGCGCCCGTGCCGCCGGCCCCGTCCCAGGGCGCGGCCGGCCCGGCGTTTCCGCGGACGCGCATGCGGCGCAACCGGGCCGACGGCTGGACCCGCCGCCTGGTCGCCGAGAACCGGCTGTCGCCCGACGACCTGATCCTGCCGGTCTTCGTCGTCGACGGCAGCGGGCGGCGGGAGCCGATCCCCTCGATGCCCGGGGTGGAGCGGCTGTCGATCGACCTGCTGATCGACATGGTCAGCGAGGCCGCGGCACTCGGCATTCCGGCGATCGCGCTGTTCCCGGTCGTCCCGGCCGAGCTGAAGTCCGAGGATGCGCGCGAGGCGTACAACCCCGACAACCTGATGTGCCGGGCGATCCGCGCGATCAAGCAGGCGGTGCCGGAGATCGGCATCGTCGGCGACGTCGCGCTCGACCCCTATACCAGCCACGGCCATGACGGCCTGGTGGTCGACGGCTACGTCGCCAACGACGAGACGGTCGAGATCCTGTGCCGCCAGGCGCTGGTCCAGGCGGCGGCCGGCATCGACGTGGTGGCGCCCTCCGACATGATGGACGGCAGGATCGGCACGATCCGCGACCGCCTGGACGCGGCGGGCCACCAGCTCGTCCGGGTCTGCGCCTATTCGGCCAAATACGCGTCTGCCTTCTACGGCCCGTTCCGTGACGCCGTGAACTCGGGCGGGTTCCTGAAGGGCGACAAGCGGACCTACCAGATGGACCCGGCCAACACCGACGAGGCCCTGCGCGAGGTGGCGCTCGACCTGCGGGAGGGGGCCGACATGGTGATGGTCAAGCCCGGGATGCCCTATCTCGACATCGTCCGCCGGGTGAAGGAGACCTTCGCCGTCCCGACCTTCGCCTATCACGTCAGCGGCGAGTACGCGATGCTGAAGGCGGCCGCGGCCAATGGCTGGCTCAACTACGACGACGCCGTGGTCGAAGTCCTGCTCGCCTTCAAGCGGGCCGGCGCGGACGCCGTTCTGACCTACGCGGCGATGGACGCGGCACGGCTGCTGCGCCGCGGCTGAGCGCCCTCGGAGCGTCGCCGCGCGCTCACTCCATGCCGGAGTCGGAGAAGTACTGCTCGTGGGCCCGGTAGAGCGCGGCGTAGAACGGGTTCGCCGACAGGAACTTCAGGAACCCCTTCTGCCGGTCCCGCGTCGCGCGCAGCCAGGCATCCGCCGCTTCCTGGTGCTCGGGATGGGCCGACAGCAGGTAGAAGGCGGCCTGGTCCAGGGACGCGACCTCCTCCTCGGCAAGGCCTTCGAGAAGGGCCGCGATGTGCACCGGCAGCAGCGCCATGAAGGGCAGGTTGCTGCCGACGTCGCGGCGGTTTCTCTCGAAGCCGCCGCGCAGCTTCTCGACGATCCGGAAGAAGAGCTGCCGGCGCTCCCGCCAGCCCGGCTCGGCCGCGAGCAGTTCGACCAGGGTCCGGAACAGGCCGCGCTGCTCGTCGTCGAAGTCGTCCCAGGCGGACTGGGCCGGTCTGCGGATCGGGATCGGGGCGTCTTCGCTCATGTCACCGGGGGTCATGTTACCAGACGTCATCTGAACAGGAAGTCCCGGACCACGGAGATCTGGTCCTCGGCCATCAGCGACGGCGCGTGCCCGGCGCCCGCGACCTCGTGGATCTCCGCCTTCGGGCCGCGGCGCGTCATCCCGGCGGCCACCTCGCGCGTCAGCAGGGTGGAATCGGCGCCGCGCACCACCAGGACGGGGGCAGCGACCCGGTCCCACAGGTCCCAGAGGTCGACGTCCACCGGGGCCGACGCCCGCATCGGGACGACGATCGCCGGGTCGTGGAGCAGGCCGAAACCGCCGCCGGGCCGCGGGCGCGACGAGGTCCGCGCCAGGCTCCGCCATTGCGCCGCGCTCAGGCGCCCGAAGCCGGCATGGATCAGGCGCAGGTGGCGCTCCACCTCGTCGATGGTCCGGAACGTCGGGTCCAGGCCGACATAGCCGGCGATCTGCGCCAGCGCCTCCTTCGGGACGAAGGGGCCGACGTCGTTCAGCACCAGCCGGCCCAACGGCGCCTTGGGCCGGGACGCCAGGAGCAGGCCGATCAGCCCGCCCATCGAGGTGCCGACCCAGTCGACCGTCGCCACGTCCAGCCGCGCGATCAGCGCGACCATGTCCTGGACGTACTGGGGCAGCGCGTAGCCCATCGGGTCGGCGAGCCGGTCGCTGCCGCCCCGGCCGACGACGTCCGGGCAGACGACCCGGCAGCCCGCCTCCGCCAACGCGCGGGCCAGCGGGTCGAAGTCGCGGGCGTTGCGCGTCAGCCCGTGGACGCAGACGACCGTCCGCGCCGCGTCCGGGTCGCCCCACTCCAGGTAGGCCACGCGGTGGAACCCTCCGGGCCCGAGGCCGAGGAAGGCGTGCTCTCGCGGGATCTTGCTCATGCGGGAAGGTCTAGCACGCCGGCGCGCCGCCGGACATGGTTCCCGGCACCCCGGCCGCTCACTCCGCGGCCCGCGCGACGGGCTTCGCCTCCATCTCGGGCGCCGGCAGGAAGGCCGGGTCGCTGACCTCGACGAAGCGGTCGGGGAAGAAGCCGTTGAAGTCCGTCCGCAGTTCCAGCGTGTAGGCTCCCGCCTGGCCGATCTCGATGTAGTCTCCCTCCCGGACGTCGGCCGCGAGCCGGTACGGCCCCTCCATGTGGTCGACGGAATCGCAGGTCGGCCCGTAGAGCGCGAAGTCGTCGAGCTGGCCGCTGGTCCGTCCGTCGACCCTCAGCACCCGCATCGGGAAGGTGAGGCCGGCGTATTTCAGGTCGGACAGGCTGCCGTAGACGCCGTCGTTGATGTAGAGCTGGTTGCCGCGCCGCAGTTCGACCCGGACGACGAGCGAGGCGCCGGCCGCGACCAGCGCCCGGCCCGGCTCGCACCACAGCTCGCAGCCCTCCGGCAGGTCGAGCCCCTCCAGCCCGGTGCGAATCGCCGCCACGTATTCGTCGAGCGGCGGCGGCATCAGGCCGACATAGGGGACGGGGAACCCGCCGCCGACGTCGAGCACCCGGATGGGCACCGAGGCCCGCTCGATCACGTCGGCCGCCAGCCTGAGGGCCGCGGTGTAGGAGGCCGGGGTCAGGCATTGCGAGCCGACATGGAAGGAGAGCCCGACCGGGTGCCCGGCCTGGGCGGCCGTGCGCAGCAGGGCGGCGGTGCCGTCGACCGACGCGCCGAACTTGCCGCCCAGGTCGTAGATCGCGGCGCCGCGCGCGGTGGCCATGCGGACCACGACCGTCACGTCCTCCGCCCGCCCGGTCTCCACCCTGACCTTCTCCAGCTCGTCGGGATGGTCGACGACGAAATGGCGGACGCCGTACTGGTAGTAGGCGGCCCGGATCGCGCTGCGCTGTTTCACGGGATGCATGAAATAGGCCGACGCGTCCGGGTAGCGCTCCTTCACCAGCGCGATCTCCGGCAGCGACGCGGTGTCGAAATGGCGGATGCCCGCCTCGTAGAGCGCGTCGACGAAGACCGGCTCGGCGTTGCACTTGACGGCGTACAGCACCTTGCCCGGGAACTGCGCCAGGAAGTCGCGCGCGCCGGCGCGCAGCGCGTGGGGCCGCACGCAGTAGACGGGATTGTCCGGCCGCAGCGTGGCCGCCATCGCGGCCGCGTCCGGAAACCTCGGCGTCCCCTGGCCCGCACGGCTCGCCATGGCCGAGCTTTCGGCAGGGCTCAACGGCAGCGCCGGTGTGGCAACGGGTTTATGCATGCAGTCGACTCCCTTCCTTCATCCCCGCAATATCGCGGCGGCGGCGGCATTTGAAAAGCCCGGCCGGGCCTGGACGCATTTGTGTCACCGTATCCGCTTCCCACATGAGCCGGATGCGGACGCAGCGCGGTTGCGCCCGACGGCCACTGTCTGGAGGAACACATGAGATCCCCGTCCCTCTCTCCGGTGCTCGACCCGCAGGCGCTTGCGGCGGAGTTGTCGGGCAAGCTGCTGATCGGCGGCGCGATGGTTCCCGCGCGGTCGGGCCGGACGTTCGAGGTGATCGACCCGGCGACCGGCGAGGTCGCCGGCCACGCGGCGCTGGGCGAGGCGGCGGACGTCGCCGCGGCGGTCGAGGCGGCCGCGGCGGCGCAGCGGCGCTGGCGGGACGTGCCGGCCCGCGAGCGCGGGCGCCTGGTCGCGGACTGCGCCCGGGCCCTGTCGGCGCATGTCGAGGAACTGGGACGCCTGGTCGCCCTGGAGACGGGCAAGGCGCTGCGGACGGAAAGCCGGCTCGAGGCCAGCATCCTGGCCGACGTCTTCACCTTCTTCGGCGGCCTCGCCCCGGAACTGAAGGGCGAGACGGTCCCCTTCGACCCGAAGATGCTGACCCTGACCCTGCGCGAGCCGGTCGGCGTGGTCGGGGCGATCATTCCCTGGAACGTGCCGATGATGCTGATGGCGCTCAAGATCGCGCCGGCGCTGGTCGCGGGCAATGCGGTCGTCGTCAAGTCGGCCGAGGAGGCGCCCTTCGCCGCGCTGCGCGCCTGCCAGATCATGAACCAGGTGCTGCCCGCGGGCGTGCTCAACATCCTGTCGGGGATGGGCCCGGACTGCGGGGCGCCGCTGGTCGCCCATCCCAAGGTCGCCAAGATCACCTTCACCGGCTCGGTCGAGACCGGACGGATCATCGCGCGCACCGCCGCCGACAAGCTGATCCCGGTCACGCTCGAACTGGGCGGCAAGAGCCCGATGATCGTGATGGGCGACGCCGACCTCGACCGGGCGGTCGACGGCGCGATGATCGGCATGCGCTTCACCCGCCAGGGACAGAGCTGCACGGCCGCGAGCCGGATCTTCGTCCACGACTCCGTCCACGACGCCTTCGCCGAGAAGCTGAAGGCCAAGGTCGACACGCTGCGCATGGGCGACCCGCTGGACGAGGCGACCGACATCGGCGCGATCGTCTCGCCCGAGCAGTTCGAGAAGGTCCGCAACTACATCCGCATCGGCGCGGAGACGCCCGGCGCCCGCGCGCTGGCCTGCTCGGCCATGCCGTCCGACCCGCGGCTGGCCAAGGGCCTGTTCGTCCAGCCGGTCCTGTTCCTGGGGCTCGACAACGACAGCCGCGTCGCCCGCGAGGAGATCTTCGGGCCGGTCACCTGCATCATCCGCTTCCACGACTACGAGGAGGTGATCGCCGCCGCCAACGACAGCGAGTACGGCCTCGCGGCGACGATCTGGACCCGGGACCTGAAGACCGCGCTCGACGCCGCGCACCGGCTCGAGGCCGGCATCGTGCAGGTCAACCAGAACCTGGTGGTCCAGCCGAATCTCAGCTACGGCGGCGTCAAGTCGTCCGGCATGGGCAAGGAGGCCTCGCTCGAATCCATGCTCGAACATTTCACGCACAAGAAGACGGTGGTGCTGAACATGGCGTAGAAGGGCCGCTTCCGTCTTTTCCCTTTTCTCCCGGTGCCGTTTGCGCCAGAAACCCGCATCCCGTCCCGCCACCGTGGGCAGACAGATGAAGTGGTTCCGGCGCATCCTCGGCGCCACGTTCGCATTGGCGATCCTGCTGCCCGCGCTGGCCGTCGCGGGTGGCTGGCTGTGGCTGCGGACGGGCCTGCCGTCGGACGGGCGCGCGATCGCGGTCGACGGCCCGTCGGCGCCGGTCGAGATCCTGCGCGACGAGAACGCGGTGCCGCACGTCTTCGCCGGCAGCGACCATGACGCCTATTTCGCGCTGGGCTGGCTGCATGCCGAGGACCGGCTGTTCCAGATGGAGATGCAGCGCCGGGTCGGGGCGGGCCGCCTGGCGGAGGTGATCGGCGAGGCCGGCCTGCGCACCGACAGGTACATGCGCACGCTCGGCATCTACCGCCAGGCCGAGACGAGCTACGACGCGATGGCGCCGGAGATCCGCGACGCGCTCGACGCCTATGCGGCGGGCGTGAACGCCTGGCTCGCGCAGCGGCCCGGCCCGCTGCCGCTGGAATTCCAGGTGCTGCGCTTCGCGCCGGAGCCCTGGCGCCCGGCCGACAGCATCGTCTGGGGCAAGCTGATGGCGCTGCAGCTCTCGGGGAACTCCCGTGCCGAGCTGCGCCGGGCGCGCCTGCTGCAACGCCTGGACCCCGCGCAGGTCGACGACCTCCACCCCGCCTATCCCGACGGCGCGCCGGTCACGCTGTCGGCAGCACTCGGGGGGCTCGACTTCGAGCGCTGGGCGGGCGTGTCGCTGCCCGACCTCGGCCCGGACAAGGCCTCCAACGTCTGGGTGCTGTCGGCCGACCGGACCGCGACCGGCGCGCCGATCCTGGTCAACGATCCCCACCTCGCGCTGAATGCGCCGATCCTGTGGTATCTCGCGCGGGTCGAGGCCCCCGGCCTGTCGCTGACCGGCGCGACGGTGCCGGGCGTCCCGTTCCACCTGCTCGGCCACAACGGCACGATCGCCTGGGGCCTGACGACGACCGGGACCGACGTGCAGGACCTGTTCGTCGAACGCCTCGACCCCGCCGACGCGGGCCGCTACCTGACGCCCGAGGGGGCCGTCCCGTTCGAGACGCGCGAGGAGACGATCCGGATCGCGGGCGGCGGCGAGGAACGTCTGACGGTCCGCTCGACCCGGCACGGGCCGGTCATCTCCGACGTCGAGGACGCCGCGGCCGGCGTGCTGCCGGAGGGCCACGTCCTGTCGCTGGCCTTCACGGCCCTGAGCGGGCGGGACACGACGGCCGGAAGCCTCTACCACGTCAACCGCGCGCGGAACTGGGACGAGTTCCGGTCGGCGCTGCGGTCGTTCATCGTCCCGCAGCAGAACTTCGCCTATGCCGACAAGGCCGGGAACATCGGCTTCTACACCCCGGGGCTGGTGCCCGTGCGCGAGGCCGGGGACGGCACCCTGCCGTCCCCGGGCTGGACCGGCGAGCATGGCTGGACGGGCTTCGTCCCGTTCGAGGAACTGCCCCACGCCTATAACCCGCCGGGTGGAAGCTTCGTCAACGCCAACAACCGGGTCGTCGGGCCGGACTATCCCTGGCTCCTGACCACGGATTGGGACGACCCGTTCCGCGCGCTGCGGATCGAGGAACGCCTCGGCACCGCGCCGCCGCAAGACCTGGAGAGCTCCGAGGCGCTGCTCGCCGACACGGTCGACCTGGCCGCGCGCGACCTGCTGCCGCTGCTGGCGCGGGCGGAGACGGACGACCCGGCCGCGCGCGACGCGCTGGCGCGCCTGGCGGCCTGGGACGGACGGTCCGATCGCGACGCGGCCGAGCCGCTGATCTTCAACTGGTGGCTCAGGGAACTGAACCGCCGGCTCCATGCCGACGAACTGGGCCCCCTGGCCGCCGAGGTCCGGGGCCTCAACCCGCGCGTGGTGCGCAGGATGCTGACGGAGCGCCGGCGCTGGTGCGACGACGTGACCACGCCCGACGTCGAGGAAAGCTGCGGGCGGGTGCTGGGCGCCTCGCTCGAGGCGACGCTCGCGGCCCTGGCGGAACGGCACGGCGCCGACCCGGCGGGCTGGCGCTGGGGCGACGAGCACCGCGCGCCGCTCACCAACCAGGTGATCGACCGCATTCCCGTGTTGCGGTCGCTACGCGACCTCGGGACGGAGACGGACGGCTCCGACTTCACCGTGAACCGGGGAGCGACGCGGCTTTCCGACGACGAGGCGCCCTTCGCGCATGTCCACGGGGCGGGCTACCGGGCCGTCTACGACCTCGGCGCGCCGGAACGCTCGCTGTTCGTGATCGCGACCGGGCAGTCCGGCAACCCGCTGTCGCCCCACTACTCGGATTTCGTCGAGCGCTGGCGCGACGGGCGCCACGTCACCATCACCGGCACGCCCGAGGAACTGGCGGCGCGCGGAATCGGACGGCTCGTGCTGTCACCAGGGAGACAGGCCAGATGACCATCGGCATGGAAGACATCCGCCGGGCGGCGGCGACGATCCGGGACGACCTGGCGCCGAGCCCGACCATCCGCGCGGAGCGGCTGTCGGAGGAGCTGGGCTGCACGCTGTTCCTGAAGCTTGAGCATCTGCGGCACACCGGCAGCTTCAAGGAGCGCGGCGCCCTCAACAAGCTGCGCGGCCTTTCCGCCGAGGCCGCGCGGGCCGGCGTCATCGCGATGTCCGCCGGCAACCACGCCCAGGGCGTCGCCTACCACGCCCGCCGGCTGGGCATCCCTGCTACGATCGTGATGCCGGCGCACACGCCCTTCACCAAGGTGGAGAGGACCGAGTCCTACGGGGCACGCGTGCTCCTGCACGGCGCCAGCCTGTCGGAGGCCGAGGCCTTCGCCCACGAGGTCGCCGGGAAGGAAGGGCTGACCTTCGTCCATCCCTACGACGACCCGGCGGTGATCGCCGGACAGGGCACCTGCGCCATCGAGTTGCTGGAGGCGGTGCCGGACCTGGACATGCTGGTCGTGCCGGTCGGCGGCGGCGGGCTGATCGCCGGGATGGCGGTGGCGGCTCGGGCGATGCGGCCGGACATCCGCATCCTCGGCGTCGAGGCGGAGCTGTACCCCTCGATGCGGCAGGTGCTGGCGAGCGAACCGGTGGCGTGCCGCGGCGTCACCGTGGCCGAGGGCATCGCGGTCAAGAACCCCGGCCACCTCACGCGGGCCATCGTGAAGGACCTCGTCGACGAGATCGTCCTCGTCGGCGAGGAGATCCTGGAACGGTCGATCTACACGCTGCTGACCGACCAGAAGATCGTCGCAGAGGGGGCCGGTGCGGCGGGGGTCGCGGCCATGCTCGCGGATCCGGCGCGGTTCCGCGGCCTGCGGGTCGGCACCGTGATCTGCGGCGGCAACATCGATGCCCGCGTTCTCGCCTCGATCCTGATGCGCGGACTGGTCCGCGACGGCCGCATGGTCCGCCTGCGGATCGCGCTCACCGACGCGCCGGGAGCGCTCGCCCGGGTCACCGGCCTGATCGGCGAGATGGGCGGCAACATCGTCGAGGTCTACCACCAGCGCCTGTTCCACGACGTGCCGGTCAAGATGGCGGAGGTCGACGTCGTCGTGGAGACGCGCAACGCCGCCCACGTGCATCAGGTCATCGCCCGCCTGTGCGACGACGGCTTCCCGGCGGAGCTGATGGGCGACGTCTCGTGACCCCTCAGCACAGGCCGGCGTAGCGGCCCGCGAAGTAGACCAGGGGACGGCCGCCCCGGTCGGAGGCGAGCCTCAGGACGCGACCGACCAGGATCAGGTGGTCGCCCCCTTCGTACACGGATTCGGTCGCGCACTCGATCACCGCGAGGCTGCCGGCGATGACGGGGGCGCCGGTCGTCCAGCGCTCCACCGCGATGCCGTCCCAGCAGTCGTCGGCCGGGCCGGAGAACCGCACCGAGAGCTCGCGCTGCTCCTCGCGCAGCACGTTCACCGCGAAATGGCCGGCGTCGCGGAACGCCGCGAAGCGGGTCGCGGTGCGCGCGATGCTCCACAGCACGAGCGGCGGGTCGAGGGAGACCGAGGCGAAGGAGTTGATGGTGATCCCGACCGGCGCGCCTTGCGCGGGGCGCGCGGTCGCCACGGCGATTCCGGTGGCGAAGCATCCGAGCGCTGCTCGAAATTCGCGCGGGTCGATCGTCATGCGGCTCTTCCGTGGCTGGGACTCAAGGTCGGGCGATTCCCGGGTATAATAGTGGTATAGGCGAGGCGGCCGCCAAGTGCCACCTGCCACTTTTCCGGAGCGGCGGACCGGCACGCCGCGCGCGCCGGCTGTGCCCCGGCCGCCCGCGGAGCGCGTGCCGGCGGCCGGATTAAAACCTTCTTAACGAAGTTGACCGAGGCTGGGCGTCCCCGCAAGGCGCAATGTTCGGAAGCAACGGCCCCATGCTCTTCATCGTCGGGTCAGTCATTGTTGTCGTGTGCGTCCTGGGCGGATACGCCGCTATGGGCGGGAAGCTCGGCGTGCTGTGGCAGCCGTTCGAGGTGGTGATCATCGTCGGCGCCGCCGTCGGCGCCTTCGTGATCTCGAACCCGAAATCGGTGCTGAAGCGCTGCGCGGGCGCGATGTCGGTGCTGCTGAAAGGGTCGAAATACGACAAGGACAGCTATCTCGAGCTGCTGTCCATGCAGTACCAGATCTTCAAGATCGCGAAGACGCGCGGCCTGCTGGCGCTCGAGCAGCACATCGAGAAGCCGGAGGAGAGCACCCTCTTCGCCCAGTTCCCGAAGTTCAACGGCAACCACCACGCCGTCGTCTTCCTGTGCGACTACCTGAGGCTGATGTCGCTCGGCTCCGACAGCCCCCACGAGCTGGAGGCGCTGATGGACGAGGAGATCGAGACCCACCACCACGAGCAGATCCAGGTCGTCTCGGCGATCCAGACCATGGCGGACGGCATGCCGGCGCTCGGCATCGTGGCCGCGGTGCTCGGCGTCATCAAGACCATGGGCTCGATCACGGAGCCGCCGGAGGTGCTGGGCAAGCTGATCGGCGGCGCGCTGGTCGGCACGTTCCTGGGCGTGTGGATCTCCTACGGCTTCATCGGCCCGATGGCGTCGTCGTTGCGCAGCGTCTTCGACGCCGAGAACAAGTACTACCAGTGCATCAAGGCCGGGCTCCTGGCCCATCTGCACGGCTGCGCGCCGGCGGTGTCGGTGGAGTTCGCGCGCAAGGCGCTGCTCTCGGAGGTCCGGCCGACCTTCTACGAGGTGGAGGAAGCGACGGCCGCGCTTCCCCCGGCATAGGGCCGCGCGATGGCCGCGCCGGCCCCGTCGGGTGGGGCGAACAATCAGCAGAAGCCGATCATCATTATCAAGCGCCGCCGCAAGGCCGACCACGGCGGCCATCACGGCGGCGCCTGGAAGGTGGCGTACGCGGACTTCGTGACCGCGATGATGGCGTTCTTCCTGCTGCTGTGGCTGCTGAACGTCACGACGTCCGAGCAGCGCCAGGGCATCGCCGACTATTTCAGCCCGGCGAGCGTCTCGCGCACCACCAGCGGCAGCGGTGGCGTGTTCGGCGGGCTGACGATCACGGTGCCGGGCGCCCTGATCTCTCCCGGCGCCCCCATCGCGGTGTCGACGCCCACCCAGACCCGGCCCGGCGAGGACCGCAACGAGCCCCAGCCCAGCGACGCCGAGGACGACTTCCCGACCGCCGGCGACAGCGCCGAGGACACGGCCACCGAGGATGCGGCCCCCGGAAACGCGGCGTCCCGGGCCGCGGTGTCCGGGGCCGCCGAGGCCGGGACCGTCACCGAGAAGACGCTCGACGCGGCGATCGCCGAGCGCGAGGCGCGCCTCTTCGAGGAGGCCGAGAAGAAGCTGTTCGAGACGATCGGCGGCATCCCCGAGCTGGCGCAGCTCGCCGAGAGCATCGTCATCGACCAGACGCCGGAAGGCCTGCGCATCCAGATCATGGACCAGGCCAACCACACGATGTTCCCGCTGGGCAGCTCGCAGATGTCGCCCCAGACCGGCCAGCTCCTGGGGCTGGTCGCCAGGGCGGTCGAGCCGCTGCCCAACCGCCTGTCGATCAGCGGCCACACCGACAGCACGCGCTTCGCCAAGGACGACGTCTACGGCAACTGGGAGCTGTCGGCGGAACGCGCGAACGCGAGCCGGCGCGCCCTGATCGCGTCGGGCATCGCCGAGGAGCGCATCGCCACGGTGGTCGGCCGGGCCGACCGGGAGCCGTTCGTCACCGACCAGCCGGACTCGCCCCGCAACCGCCGCATCAGCATCGTGCTCCTGCGCGAGCGCCCGCCCGCCGTCCCCTGACGGCAGGGCCCGGCAGCGGCTCCGCCGCTAAGCTCTGGCAACGCCTCGGCGGTTGGGGTCATACTGGGCCGAGTCCTTTCCTCGGGCCCCACCCGCCGACGCTTTCGCGGCATATACCAGGGTCGAACGATGTCCGTGATGAGCTCCGCCACCCGGCCGCTGCAGCAGTTCTTCAGGTCGGGGCCCATGCCCTGCCCGTACCTGCCGGGGCGGGTGGAGCGCAAGCTGTTCACGAGACTGGCCCCGCCCTACGCCGCGGAGGTCAACTCGACCCTGTCGCGCGCGGGTTTCCGCCGCAGCCACGACATCGTCTACCGGCCCGTCTGCCCGGACTGCAGCGCCTGCGTCCCCGTCCGCATCCCCGTCGACGGGTTCGTCCCCTCGCGCTCGCTGCGGCGCGTCCTGCGGATGAACGGCGATCTCTGGGTCTCCGAGGTCCCGGCCGTCGCGACCCACGAGCAGTACCGGCTGTTCACCACCTACCAGTATTCGCGCCACGGCGATTCGGACATGGCGCGGATGACGGCCGGCGACTATTCGGCGATGATCGACGAGGGCCGGGCCGGCACCACCATGTTCGAGATGCGCGACTACCGCCAGCGCCTCGTCGGGGCTGTGCTGACCGACCGGCTTACCGACGGGCTGTCCGCAGTCTATAGCTTCTTCGACCCGTCCCTGGCGGAACGGAGCCTCGGCAGCTTCATGATCCTGAGCCTGGTGGAGCGCGCGCGGGCCTCCGGGCTGGGCTACGTCTATCTCGGCTACTGGATCCGCGACAGCCGCAAGATGGCCTACAAGGCCCGCTTCAGGCCGCTGGAAACCCTTGGAAGCAAGGGCTGGCAGCGCCTCCCGGACGAGCCCGGCACCGGCCCGTGACCGGCCGGCCGGGCCTCGACCCGGCGGCCGATCCCTCGCCGAACCCGACTCCGGCCTCGCGGGACACGTAACCCGATGCACAGCCCAAAGTCCGCCGCCGCCCCCGAAGTGACTGTCGGGGGCGATGGCTTTGACATACACGGTTACTCAAATGATTACGCACGCCGATGTCTGTTCGATCAAGCTGTCAATTATGCGGGCGGCATGCGGAAGACATATTCGACAACGCTTGCAATTTTTTCCGTATGGTCCATAAGTCCGGAAACTTGGAATTCAACCGGGCTGGAACATAGGGAGGAACCGCATGTCAAGATCGCTACTGGTCGCCGGGGCACTCGTTGCCGGCGTCCTCGCCGCCCCGCCCGCCCTCGCGCAGGAGACGGTAACGATCGGCGCGATCGAAATCCTGTCCGGGCCGAGCGCCGCCTACGGCGTCGCCATCCGGGGCGGGCTGGAACTGGCGATGGACGAGATCAACGCCGCCGGAGGGGTGCTCGGCGGCAGGAAGCTCGCCCTGATCGTCGAGGACTCGGCGGGGAACAAGGACCAAGCGGTCAATGCCGCGCGCAAGCTGATCGGCCGGGACAAGGTGCCGCTCATCATCGGCCCGACGCTTTCCAACGAGATGTTCGCGGTCGGCCCCGTCGCCAACGAGCGTGGAATCGTGATGGTCGGCACCTCGACCACTGCGGTGGGCATCACCGAGATCGGGCCCTACATCTTCCGCACCGCGTTGCCCGAGTCCGACGTGGTGCCCGTGACGCTGAAGACCGCCCAGGAGAAATTCGGCGTCGAAACCATCGCGATGATGTACGCCAACGACGACGCCTTCAGCAAATCCAGCTTCGACTCCATGAAGGCGGCGGCTGACAAGCTGGGCCTCGACATCGCCACCATCGAGACCTTCGGCAGCAAGGACACCGATTTCTCGGCCCAGCTCACGAAGATCAAGAGCCTGGACGTCGACGCCATCACCATCTCCGCGCTCGTCGAGCCGATCTCGGGCGTCGTCCTGCAAGCCCGCCAGCTCGGCATTCCCGACAGCGTGCTCCTGATCGGCGGCAACGGGGCGAACTCTCCCAAGCTGGGCGAGATCGCAGGCGCGGCCGCCGACGGCATGCTGGTCGGAAGCCCCTGGTTCATCGGCAAGCCGGACGAGATGAACCGGAAGTTCGTCGCCGAATTCGAGAAGCGGAACGGCATGCCTCCCGACCAGTTCGCCGCCCAGGCCTACGACACGATGTACATCGTGGCCCAGGCCATCGACAGGGCCGGTTCCGCCGAGAGCGACAAGCTCCGCGAGGCGCTGCTGCAAACGGACTACACCGGCGTGATGGGGCCGTTCTCCTTCACCGAAGGCCGAGACCCGGCCTCGGCCGAGGGCGTGGTGGTTCTCAGCATGAAGGACGGCAAGTTCGAGATTGTCGAGTAACCTTATCCGTGCCATGGCGCCGGCCCATCCACGGACCGGCGCCATGGTGCATTGAACCAGTCGGCATAGGCACTCGATGCTCTCCCAACAAATAGTCAACGGCCTTGTTCTTGGGTCAACCTACGCGCTTTTCTCGCTGGGCTTCACCTTGATCTTCGGCGTGCTTCGCGTCATCAACCTGACTTACGGCTTCTACTTTTCGGTTGGTGCCTTCGTAGCCTTGTACCTGGCGCGGTCGATGGAGGCCAGCATCTGGGTGGCGCTTCCGACGGGCGCGCTGGTCGCCGGACTGGTGGCCGTGGTGGTGGACAGCGTGCTGCTGACCCGCATCCGTCGAACCAAGGCGGGCGAGCTGGCGTCCCTGATGGTGACGCTGGGCGCCGTGCTGGCCCTGTATGCGCTGATGGCGGTCACCATCGGCACCGAGATTCAGCGCTTTCCCTTCGGGTTCGTCGACAATACGGCGTGGGAGTTCGGCGGCGTCCGGATCTCGCTGGTGCAGGTGCTGATCGTCGGCACGGCCCTGGCCCTGGTCGCCGTCCTGTTCCTGCTTCTTCAGCGCACGCGGCTGGGCCTGATGATCCGCGCGCTCGCGGAGAACGAGGACGCCGCCCGGCTGATGGGCATCAACGTGGATGCGACGGTGATGGCCGTCTCGTTCCTGTCCGGCTTCCTGGGCGGCGCGGCAGGCGTGCTGATCGGGCTGAACTTCAACGCCATCCAGCCCTTCATGGGCGAGGCCATGATGCTGCGCGGCTTCGCCGTCATCATCATCGGCGGGTTGGGGGACATACGGGGCGCCCTGGTCGCCGGCGTCCTGCTGGGCGTGCTGGAGGTGCTGACGGCCGGCTACATCTCCTCGACCGCGAAAGAGGCCGTGGCCTTCTCCATCCTGGTGCTGACCCTGTGGTTCCGGCCGGTAGGGTTGTTCGGCCGGGCGCAGGCGAAAAAGGCATGACGAACATGGCCGAATGGCTGGACAATTTCCTCTTCACCTACGAGACGCTGATCCACGCGCTGGGCGTCAACGGGCTGCTGGCCCTGTCCATCTACTGCGTCATGGCGCTGGGCCAACTCTCTCTGGGGCAGGCCGCGTTCCAAGGCATCGGCGCCTACACGGGCGCCTTGCTGACGCTCAAGCTGGGAGTGCCGTTCTGGCTGGTCCTGCCGCTATCCGCGCTGGTGCCGGCGCTGGTCGCGCTCATCATCGGCGGGCCGACGCTGCGGCTCAGCGGCGTCTATCTCGCGATCGCTACCATCGCGCTGGGCGAGGTGCTGCGCATCCTCTACGTCAACGCCGAGAGCATCACCGGCGGCGCGCTCGGGCTGTCGGGCATCCCGCGGAAAGCCGACCTGTTCCTGGTCTACGGCCTGCTGGTGGTCTGCGTGGTCGGGTTCTGGACCATCGGCCGCTCCAAGATCGGGCGCGCCATGGAGGCGATGCGCGAAGACGAGGTGGCCGCCGGCGTCATGGGCGTCAACCTGCCGCTCTACAAGCTCGGGGCGCTGGTCGCCTCGGCCATGCTGGCCGGACTGGCCGGGAGCCTCGCGGCGCACTCCAACAACTTCATCGGGCCCAACGAATACGGGTTCGAACACGCGGTGACCATTCTCAGCTTCGCGTTGCTCGGCGGCATCGGAACTCCGCTGGCCCCGGTGATCGGAGCGATGGTTCTGACGGCGCTTCCGGAAGTGCTGCGCCCGTTGCAGGACTTCCGCCTGGTCATCAACGGCTTGATCATCGTGGTGGCGGTCCTGTTCCTGCCGCGCGGGATCATCCCCTTCCGTCTGAGGCGGACATCATGAGCGCGCTACTGTCCGCCCGCGGCCTGACGATGCAGTTCCTCGGGCTCGTCGCCGTCAAGGACGTCGACGTGGACGTCACGGCCGGCTCCGTGCACGGCATCATCGGCCCCAACGGGGCCGGCAAGACGACGTTGTTCAACCTGGTCTCCGGCCTGATGCGGCCCACTTCGGGCACATTGACCCTGGAAGGACGCGACATCACGGCGCTGCCGCCCTATTCCCGCACGCGCCTGGGGCTCGCACGCACCTTCCAGAACATCCGGATGTTCACCGACATGACGGTCCTGGAGAACGTCATGACCGGCATGCACACCCGGCTGACGACGCCGGGATGGATGGCGCTGCTGCGCCTGCCGGGCTTTCGGGCCGAGGAACGGGCGGGCAAGGCATATGCCGACGAACTGCTGGAGCTGGTGGGGCTGGCGGACAAGGCGGATGTCCGGTCGGGAAGCCTTGCCTACGGCGAGCAGCGGCGGCTGGAGATCGCCCGCGCCCTGGCCGCCCGGCCGCGCCTGCTGCTGCTGGACGAGCCGGCGGCCGGCATGAACCCGGCCGAAACACGCGACCTGGCGGCGCTCCTCAGGAAGCTGGGGCATCGCGACGTCACGCTGCTGCTGGTCGAACACGACATGGGGTTCGTAATGGACCTGTGCGATCGCATAACCGTGCTGAATTTCGGCAGCAAAATCGCCGAGGGCGATCCCCGCGAGATCCGCAACGACCCCGCGGTCATCGAAGCGTATCTCGGCTCGAAGATCGCCGAGCGACTGGCGAGGACCCTTGCATGACGAGCCTCCTGGACGTTTCGGGGCTGCGCCTCGGCTACGGCCGCACGATGGCGGTCAAGGGGATAGACCTCTCGGTCCCTGCGGGCGCGGTGGTATGCCTGATCGGCGCCAATGGCGCCGGCAAGACGACGACGATGCGCGGGCTGTCGGGACTGCTCAGGACGGCCGCCGGGACCATCCGCTTCGACGGCGTGGACATCACCAACACGCCGGCCCACCGCATCGCCCGGCTCGGCATCCGGCAGGTTCCCGAGGGGCGGCAGGTGTTCGCCGAGATGACCGTGGAGGAGAACCTCCGCCTGGGCGGTCTCCAGGCACCCGACGCCCGGACGTTCGGGAGCCGGCGCGCGCAGGTGCTGGAGCATTTTCCCCGGCTGCAGGAGCGCCTCTCGCAGCAGGCCGGGCTGCTTTCCGGCGGCGAGCAGCAGATGCTGGCGCTGGGCCGGGCGCTGATGGGAGCGCCGCGCCTGCTGCTTCTCGACGAGCCGAGCATGGGGCTGGCGCCGCTGTTCGTCGAAGAGATCTTCCAGATCATCGCCGAACTGAAGGGCCACGGAACGACGATCCTGCTCGTCGAGCAGAACGCGCAGGCGGCGCTGGAGATCGCCGACTACGCCTACGTGCTGGAGAGCGGTCACATCACGCTTCATGGCCCGGGACCGGAGGTCGCCGACGACCCGCAGGTGATCGCAGCATATCTCGGCGGTCACTGAGCGCGGAGGACCGTCCCCGCTCCCGCCGGCGGCAACGGAGCGAACGGCTCACCGGCTTATGATTCGCCGCCCCGTCGCTTCCATTTCGCGGCCATACTCAATACCGACATTTTGCTGCGTTTTGTTTCAGCTCCATTGCGGAATTGGATGAGCCCCCTATAATCCACCGACCAAGCTCGCGGCAGTGTTTCCTGCCGCAGGGGTTAACACCAACAAAAGCGGGCGTCCGACCGGCGGTCGCCAGAAGTATGAGGGAGAGTTTCATGAAACGCCGTTCGTTCTTGAAGGGGGCCACTGTCGCGGGCGCAGCGGGAGCCGCCACGCTGGCGTCGAGCTTCCCGAAGCCGGCGATCAGCCAGAACCGCATGGAATGGCGCATGGTCACCGCCTGGCCGAAGGGCCTGCCCGGCGTCGGAACCAGCGCGCAGCGTCTCGCCGACAACGTCACCGCGATGAGCGACGGCCGCCTGACGGTCAAGCTGTACGCGGCGGGCGAGCTGGTCCCCGGACTGGCGTGCTTCGACGCGGTTTCCGACGGCACGGCCGAAATGGGCCATGACGCGTCCTACTACCATCTCAACAAGTCGGAAGCCTGCGCGTTCTTCACGGCGTTCCCGTTCGGCTTCACGGCCAGCGAGCAGACCGCCTGGATCCATCACGGCGGCGGCCAGCAGCTCTGGGACGAGCTGTATGCGCCGTTCAACCTGAAGGGCTTCATCGCCGGCAACACCGGCACCCAGATGTTCGGCTGGTTCCGCAAGGAGATCAACTCGGTCGACGATCTGAAGGGCCTGAAGTTCCGCACGCCCGGCAACACCGCGAAGATCATGACCAAGCTGGGGGCGACGATCATCCAGCTCCCGGGCGGAGAGATCTTCCCGAACCTCCAGTCCGGCGCGCTCGACGCCGCGGAATGGATCGGCCCCTACAACGACCTGCCGTTCGGCCTGTACCAGGTCGCTCCGTACTACTACTCCCCGGGCTTCCAGGAGTTCTCGGCGTCGCTGAACCTGGTGGTCAACAAGGAGAAGTACGACGCGCTTCCCAACGACCTGCAGCAGATCATCAAGGTGGCCGCGCAGGCCGGCCACGACGACATGCTGGCCGAGGCCACTGCCGGCAACGGCCCGGCGCTGGCCACGCTGGTCCAGCAGCACAACGTCCAGCTCCGTCGCCTGCCGCGCGACGTGCTGATCGCGATGGGCAACGCGACCAACGAAGTCCTGCTCGAGCTGATCGACAACGCGGACCCGATGACCAAGAAGGTCATCGACAGCTATCTCGGCTTCCGCGAGAAGGTCGTTCCCTGGAGCCGGGTCGGCGAGCATGCGGTCTACGAAGCGCGTGTTCTGCCCTTCCCGCACGGCAAGCGGGTCTGACGCGAACGCCCCAGGCGACCCCGTCGAGAACGAAGAAGGCCCGCGGCATACGCCGCGGGCCTTTTACTTTGCCGATCGCCGGACGATGCGGGTGAGCCTGGGCGGGTGAGCCGGGGCGGGTGAGCCGGGCGGACGCCGGCCCCGCCCCGCCTTCACTGGCTCTTGAACAGGTCCTGGAAGTCGTCCTCGCCTTCCGGCTCGCCTGCGGGCTGGCCTTCGGGCTGCCCGGCCGGCGCGGATTCGGGCTGCGGCGCCGCCTGCCCGCCGCCGGGCGAACCGAACAGGTCGCCGAAGCCATCCTGGCCGTCCTGGCTTTCTCCGCCCGGCTGCTGCTGTTGCCCGCCACCGAAAAGATCGCCGAAGCCACCCTCGGCGCGGGGCGTGATCACCACGGCCGCCGGGGGCCCGGGCGCGAACAGCCGCTCCGGCAGCCAGGTCGCCATCCCGGGGATCAGCCAGATCAGCACGATGCCGACGACCTGCAGGCCGATGAACGGAACGACGCCCCTGTAGATCGCCATCGTGTCGAGCACGCGGGACGCGACGCCGCGCAGGTAGAACAGCGCGAACCCGAAGGGCGGGGTCAGGAAGCTGGTCTGCAGGTTGACGCCGAGCGCGACGCCCAGCCAGATCGGATCGACGCCGAGCATAATCAGCGGCGCAGCCGTGATCGGCACGATGATGAAGATGATCTCGAACGTGTCGAGGAAGAAGCCCAGGACGAAGGTCAGCAGCATCACCGCGATCACGGCGCCGACCTGGCCGCCCGGCATCGCCGACAGCATGTCGTGGACCACCTGCTCGCCGCCGAGCCCGCGGAAGGTGAGGCTGAAGACCGAGGCGCCCAGCAGGATCACGAACACCATCGAGCTGATCTTCACGGTCGCGAGCATCACCTCGTTGACGATCTTGAAGCTCAGGCGGCCGCGCATCGCAGCCATCAGCATCGCCCCGACCGCGCCGACCGACGCCGATTCCGTCGCGGTCGCGATACCGCTGAGGATGGAGCCGAGCACCGTGAAGATCAGGATCAGCGGCGGCACCAGGGCGACGAAGACGTTGCGCAGGAGCCCCGCGCGCTCCGCCGCGGTCATCTGGATCGCCGGGCAGGAGCTGGGATGGAAGATCGCCTTCACCAGCACCCAGGCGACGTAGAGGAAGACGAGCGTGATCCCGGGGATCATCGCGCCCGCGAAGAGCTGGCCGACCGACACGGGAGCGAACGCGAAGTTCCCCATGGCCAGCTGCGCCTGCTGGTTGGCGCCCTGGAGCATGTCGCCCATGAAGATCAGGACGGTCGAGGGCGGGATGATCTGCCCGAGCGTCCCGGAAGCGCAGATGATCCCGCTCGCGAGCTTGGGATCGTAGCCCGCGCGCATCATCGCCGGCAGGCTGAGCAGCCCCATGGTGACGACGGTCGCGCCGACGATGCCGGTCGAGGCCGCCAGCAGCCCACCGACGAGGATGACCGAGATGCCGAGGCCGCCCCGCATCGCCCCGAAAAGCTGGCCCATCGTGGTCAGCAGCGCTTCCGCGATCTTGGACCGCTCCAGCATCACGCCCATGAACACGAACAGCGGCACCGCGACCAGGATCTCGTTGATCATGATGCCGAAGTAACGCGAGGCCAGCCCGGTAAAGAGATGGAAATCGAGCACCCCGGTCATGGAACCGATCCACGCGAAGATCAGCCCCGTGCCCGCGAGCGTGAAGGCTACGGGGTAGCCGATCATGATCACGAAGATCGTGACCACGAACATCCCGCCGGCGATCAGCTCGCCCAGAAGAACGTTGGACATTCGTCGGGCCTCAGTGGCTGGTGGGTTCGGGGGCGTATTCCTGCCGCCCCGAGAGGAACAGGATGCGCCGCGCGATCAGGGAAAGCCCCTGCAGGCCGACGACCACGGCGAACACCCAGATCATCGACTTCAGAAGGAAGAAGCCTGGAAGCCCGCCCGCTTCCCTGGACGCCTCCCGGATCGCCCAGGCCGAGCCGATATAGGGCACGCTGGTGATCACGAGCACGACCAGCCACGGGAACAGGAAGACGAGGGTCCCGAAGATGTCGACCCAGGCGCGGGTGCGCTCGGACGACTTCGCGTAGAAAATGTCGACGCGGACATGTCCGCCATGAAGGAAGGTGTAGCCGGCGCCGACCATGAAGACGATCGCATGCTGCCAGACATACATCTCCTGCATCCAGATGTAGCCGGTGGAGAACGCGTAGCGCAGTACGACAACGGTGAAACAGACCAGCACTGTGCCGAGCGTCAGCCAGGCCACGATTCGGCCGATCCACTCGTTCATCGAGTCGATCACGCCGACCAGGATCTCCAATGCGCGCAAAACCACCTCTCGGCTAACCCTGCCCTCGGCCGTCCGTTGATCCCTCGGGGGGGATAATGCGGCCTTGTCAAATCCGGCAACATGTACCCAACGGGGCACGCAAATGCCAGACAAAACAAATGCGCGGCAATATCGCGCAATCCGAAAATTGCGCCGGCGCGCCGGGAGGGGGCCCCCCCTCCCGGGCGTCGTTCACTCCCCGAAACGGTTGTTCTTGGGGAAGCCGTTCGGCGGCATCCGGCCGACCTGCCCGCGCGCGCCCTTCCAGGGCGACATGTCGGCCTCGGTCCTGGTCCGGTCGCCGAGCTGCCAGACGAGCCCCTCGCTCCAGCGGAATGCGCGCAGGTCGGACAGGCTGGCGTCCGAATATCTCTGCAGGATCACTCCGCGGCCGCGCGCCAGGACCGGCACGTCCTCCATGGGGAATACCAGCAGTTTGCGGTTGTTGCCGATCACGGCGACGTGGTCGCCGTCGGCCGGGACGCAGGCCTTGGCGACGGCCCCCTCCCCTACGGTGACGACCTGCTTGCCGCCGCGGGTCTGTGCGACGACCTCGTCCTCCTCGACGATGAAGCCCCGCCCGTCGCTCGCGGCCACCAGCAGGCGCCGGCCGCCCTCGTATTTCATAACGGTAACGATGTCGGCGTCGTTGGGCAGGTCGACCATCAGCCTGACCGGCTCGCCGAAGCCGCGGCCCCGCGGCAGCTTGTCGCCCGCCAGCGTGTAGAAGCGGCCGTTGGTCGCGAAGACGAGCAGCTTGTCCGTCGTCTCGGCGTGAAGCACGAAGCGCGCGGCGTCGCCCTCCTTGTACTTGACCTCCCCGGCATCGGCGAGGTGGCCCTTCACGGCCTTGATCCAGCCCTTGGCCGACAGCAGGACCGTGATCGGCTCGCGCTCGACCATGGCTTCCAGCGGGATCACGACCGCCGACGGCGCGTCGGCGAGGTCGGTGCGCCTGCGCCCGAAGACCTGGGTCTTGCCGAACTTCTTGCGGATGTCGGCGAGCTGGCGCGCCACGGTCTTCCAGCGGCGCGCCTCGTTGGCCAGCAGCTCGACCAGGTCGGCACGTTCCTTCGACAGGGCGTCGTGCTCGCGCTGGATCTCCATCTCCTCGAGCTTGCGCAGGCTGCGCAGGCGCATGTTGAGGATCGCCTCCGCCTGGACGTCGGACAGGGTGAAGGTCCGCATCAGCTCCGCCTTCGGCTCGTCCTCCTCGCGGATGATGCGGATCACCTCGTCCAGGTTGAGATACGCGATCAGGTAGCCGCCCAGGACCTCGAGGCGGTGGTCGATCTTGCCGAGCCGGTGGCGGGACCGGCGTTCCAGCACCTCGATCCGGTGGTCGAGGAAGGCGCGCAGCACTTCCTTGAGGTTCATGACGCGCGGGACGTTGTCCTTGTCCAGCACGTTCATGTTGAGCGGGATGCGCACTTCCAGGTCCGTGCCCCGGAAGAGCGATTCCATCAGGACGTCGGGGTCGACGTTGCGGCTCTTGGGCACCAGGACGAGCCGGATGTCCTCGGCCGACTCGTCGCGCACGTCCTCCAGCAGCATCAGCTTGCGGGCGTTCAGCAGCTCGGCGATCTTCTCGACCAGCCGGCTCTTCTGGACCTGGTACGGGATCTCGGTGACGATGATCTGCCACGTGCCCTGGACCAGCTTCTCGACCATCCAGCGCGCCCGCAGCCGGAAGCCGCCCCGCCCCGTGCGGTAGGCCTCCATGATGCTGTCGCGCGGCTCGACCAGGATGCCGCCGGTCGGGAAGTCGGGACCGGGAAGCAGGCCGACGAGATCGTCGACGGACGCGCCGGGATGGCGGATCAGATGGTCCAGCGCGTCGCAGATCTCGTCGACATTGTGCGGCGGGATCGACGTCGCCATGCCGACCGCGATGCCGGACGCGCCGTTGGCCAGCAGGTTGGGGAAGCTGGCCGGCAGCACGACCGGCTCCTCCCCCTCGCCGTCGTATGTGGAGCGGAAATCGACCGCGTCCTCGTCGATGCCGTCGAGCAGGGCCCGGGCGACGTCCGTCAGCCGGGCCTCGGTGTACCGCATGGCGGCCGCGTTGTCGCCGTCGATGTTCCCGAAATTGCCCTGGCCGTCGATCAGCCGGTAGCGGACGGCGAAGTCCTGGGCCAGGCGCACGAGCGCGTCGTAGACCGCCGTGTCCCCGTGCGGGTGGAACTTGCCGATCACGTCGCCGACCACGCGGGCCGACTTCTTGGGCGGCAGGTCGGGATCGAGGCGGAGCTGGCTCATGGCGAAGAGCAGCCGGCGGTGCACCGGCTTGAGCCCGTCCCGGACGTCGGGCAGCGAGCGCGCCATGATGGTGCTGAGGGCGTAGGACAGGTAGCGCTCGCCGAGCGCGTCGGCGAGAGGCTTGTCTTGGATGTCGAGGACTGGGTCGGTCATAGCGTCATTTGTCTACCAGATGAGGTAGCCGTTTTGCGATAGCGTTCCAAGAACCGCGCCCTGGCCGCGGGCAGGCCGATGCCCCCCGCCGCCATCGCGGTCCGCTCGAGGAAATGGCCGGCGAGCAGCAGGCCCTGGAGGACCTCCTCCGGGTCGGCGGCTCCCCGGCCGACCAGGAATCCCGGCAGCGTCAGGAGCTTGTCCCGGTACGCCTCGCCGGCGGAAAGCGAGACCGCGCGCCCCGTGCGCGGGCTTACGTAGGAAAGCCGGTCGTTGGTCCCGGTCGCGGCGCAGCGGGTCAGGTCGAGGCCGAAGCCCAGCTCCTGGAGCACGCCCAGCTCCCACCGCACATAGGCGGCGTCCCAGAACTCCGACCCCAGCGCGACCAGCAGGGCGCGGAAGCCGTCGTAGACGGGTCCATGGGGCTCGCGCTCCGGCAGGGCCGCCTCGCACACCGAGCAGGCCGACACCAATGCCGCGAGTCGCAGCGGATCGTCGAGCAGACCGGCCGCGATGCTGCGGTCGAGCTCCAGGCTGAAGGCGCCGAGATGTTCGGGCAGGCGCGCGCGCCAGCGTGCGCTGACCAGGTTCCCGGCCTCGAGCACGCCGCGCTGGCGCGAGCTGCGCGCGCCTTGCACCAGGCCCGCATGCCGTCCGTGCTCGCGCGTCAGCAACGTCGCCACGGCCGCGGTCTCGCCATGGGGACGCGCCGACAGGACGATGGCTTCGTCGGTCCATTCCATGCGGATGTTCTATCATTGTTCGCGCAGGGTTGCACGCGTCATGACGCCGGGAGCGACCGAGGCCCGCACATCCTTTGAAATCGCGCCGCCTAGCCCTTATGGTGATGTCGGCGCCCATTCGGGGCCGTGGATTCTGGTTGCCCGTCGCTGGCTGGCCGGCGCACCGTCCGAAGGGTCGAGAGGCTAGCTTGGAGCAGTTGATCGAGCGGTACGAGCTGGCCATCCGCGCCGGGCGCGAGGCCATCTGGGACTGGGACCTCAGGACCGACCAGATCTACTACTCGGCTCGTTTCCTGCAGCTTCTCGGCCTGCCCGGCGGCGATCTCACCGCCAGCCCCGACCTCTGGCTCGGCCGCGTGCATCCCGACGACGTGGACTGGCTCAACGCCGTCTTCCAGGGCCAGCTCGGGGAGCAGGCCCCTCCCTTCCACCTGGAACACCGGGTTGAGCGGACGGACGGGTCCTGGTGCTGGCTGCTGTGCCGGGGCGTCGCCATCCCCGGGCACGACGGTGAGCCGGTCCGGCTCGTCGGCTCGGTCGCGGACGTGACCGAACGCAAGCTCGCCGAGGAGGCGCTCCGCCGGTCGGAGGAGCGCTACGCCCTGGCGGCGCGCGGGGCGAACGACGGGCTGTGGGACTGGAACCTCGAGACGGACGAGATCTACTACTCCCCGCGCTGGAAGCAGATGCTCGGCTGCGCCGACGCGGTCGCGGCCTCGCCGCGGACCTGGTTCGAGCGCGTCGTCGCGGCCGACCGGGCGGAGCTGGAGGCGGCGATCGGCGCGCATCTCACCGGCGATACCGGCCATCTCGAACACGAGTTCCGGATGCGCCATTCCGACGGGTCCGAGCTCTGGCTGCTGGTGCGCGGGATCGCGGTGCGCCTCGACGACGGCCGGCCGGTCCGCATGGCCGGGTCGCTGACCGACGTCACGGCCCGCAAGCGCGCGGAGCGCCAGCTCCTGTTCGACGCGCTCCATGACGGGCTGACCGGGCTGCCGAACCGGACCCTGCTGATCGAGCGCATCGGCCAGGCGCTGGACCGCGACCGGCGCGCCCGGGGCGGGCAGTTCGCGGTGTTGCTGCTCGACATCGACCGCTTCAAGACCATCAACGACAGCCTGGGGCCGGTCGACGGCGACCAGGTGCTGATGACGACGGCGGCCCGCCTGGACAAGGCGTGCCACCACGGCGACACGGTGGCGCGCCTCTCGGCGGACGAGTTCGGCCTGCTGGTGAACGAGGTCGACGACATCGCGTCCGCGGTGACCGCCGCGCGCCGGTTCGCCGACGCCGTCGCCCAGCCGATCCGCCTCGGCGACGACGACCACCTGCTGACCTGCTCGGTCGGGGTCGCGCTGAGCGGGTCGGGCTACGCGGCGCCGGACGACATGCTGCGCGACGCCAGCCTGGCGATGTTCCGGGCCAAGACCGGCGGCGGCAACCGCGTCGAGCTGTTCGACGGCCAGCTCCACCGCCATGCGCTCGACATGCTGCGCCTGGAGACGGACCTGCGGACGGCGATCGACGCCGGGGAGCTGTGCCTGTTCTACCAGCCGATCGTCTCGATGGCGACCGGCCGGCTGGCCGGCTTCGAGGCCCTGATGCGCTGGCGCCATCCCCGGCGCGGCCTGATGCAGCCTTCGGAGTTCATCCCGGTCGCCGAGGAGACGGGCCTGATCGTGCCCATGGGCCGCTGGGCCCTGCACAAGGCGGCCAAGCGGCTGGCCGCCTGGCAGCGGCTTCGCGATCCCGTGTCGCAGCACCTGTTCATGAGCGTGAACGTGTCGGGCAAGCAGTTCGCCGAGGACGACCTCGTCGGCCTGGTGGCCGAGGTCCTGGACGCCCATCCCTCCCTCGACCCCGCCTCGATCAAGCTCGAGATCACCGAGAGCCTGCTGATGCAGGACCCGGAACGGTCGGTCCAGCTGATGCGGCGGCTGAAGGCGCTGGGGGTTCGCCTGTCGCTGGACGATTTCGGCACCGGCTACTCGTCGCTGAGCTATCTGAGCCGCTTCCCCGTCGACACGCTGAAGATCGACCGCAGCTTCGTCTCCGGCATCGCGGAGGGCGGGGGCGGCGCCGAGATCGTACGGATCATCGGCGTGCTCGCGAACGCCCTCCTGATGGAGGTGACCGCCGAGGGGATCGAGTCCCAGCCCGAGGTGGAGTTCCTGCGCGGCCTGCCGACCCATTACGGCCAGGGCTTCCTGTTCGGCCGCCCGATGCCGGAACAGCAGGCCGACCGCATGGTCCGCCGCGACCCGCTGCTCCTCGAGGCCGTCACGTCATAGCGGGCGGAAGACCGCCCACCGCCCCGTCACGCGTTGAAGTCGAGCCCCCAGGACCGGTAGTGCTCGGGGTTCTCGGCCCATTTCTCCCGGACCTTGACGTGCAGGATCAGGTGGACGCGGCGCTCGAGGAAGGTTTCCAGCTCCTTGCGCGCCGCCTGGCCGATGTTCTTGATCCGGCTGCCGCTCTTGCCGAGGACGATCGCCTTCTGGCTGTCGCGCTCGACATAGACCTCGCAGGCGATGCGCACGGAGCCGTCCTCGAACTCCTCCCAGGCCTCGGTCTCGACCGTCGTGGCGTAGGGAAGCTCCTGGTGGAGCTGCAGGAACAGCTTCTCGCGCACGATCTCGGCCGCCAGCAGCCGCATCGGCACGTCGCTGATCTGGTCCGCGGGATAGAGCCAGGGGCCTTCCGGCATGCGCGCCGCGAGCATCCGCAGGAACTCCGGGACGCCGTCGCCAGTCACGGCGGAGACCATGAAGATCTCGTCGAACACGCCCTCGCGGGCGAGCTCCTCGGCCAGGACCAGCAGCTTCTCCTTGGCGATCAGGTCGATCTTGGTCAGGGCCGCGTGGCATCGCCGCCCCGTGTCCTTCAGGGTCGCGATGATCGAGCGCGTGTCCTCGTCGACCTGCCGGCGCGAGGCGTCGACCAGCAGCACCACGAGGTCGGCGTCCGCCGCCCCCTGCCACGCGGCCGCGACCATCGCGCGCTCCAGACGCTTCTTCGCGCCGAAGATGCCAGGCGTGTCGACGAAGATCACCTGGCTGTCGCCCTCGATGGTGATGCCGAGCACGCGCGCCCGGGTCGTCTGCACCTTCGGGCTCACGATCGACACCTTCGCGCCGACCAGCGCGTTCAGCAGCGTCGACTTGCCGGCGTTCGGCGCCCCGACCAGGGCGACGAAGCCGGCACGGGGATGCTCGGGTTGCGCGCCTTCCGGCGCGTCGGGAACATCGTTCGGGTCCATCGGCCCGGTATCCATAGGCCCGCTCTCCATAGGCTCGGTTTCCATCGGCTCAGTCATGGAGGGGAACTCCCACGCTCTGGAGCATGGTGGTCGCGGCCAGCTTCTCGGCGGCCCGCTTCGATCCGGCCCTTGCCGTCACCGGCTCGTGGCCCTCGACCGTGACGCGCACGTCGAACTGCGGCTCGTGCGCGGGGCCGGACTGGCCGACGGTCTCGTAGACCGGCAGGGGCTTGCCGCGCCCCTGGGCCCATTCCTGAAGGGCCGTCTTCGCATCCTGGGGCGGCGGCGCCGCCCGCTCGATCAGGGGCGCCCAGTACCGGCGGATCAGCGCCTGCGCGCTGGCGAGGCCGCCGTCGAGGTAGAGCGCGCCGATCACCGCCTCGCAGCAGTCCGCGAGGATGGCCCGGTTGGTGCGCCCGCCCTGGTCCGCCTCTCCCTGGGACAGGCGCAGGTGGCGGCCGAGGCTGAGCTCGTCCGCGATCACGCCCAGCGCCTCGCGCCGGACGAGTGCCGCGTGCCGCTTGGCCAGATGCCCTTCCGGCTCGTCGGGAAAGCGCTCCAGCAGCCACGCGGCGACGACCAGCCCCAGGACGCGGTCGCCCAGGAACTCGAGCCGCTCGTAGGCGAAGCCGGGCGCCCGGCGCGCGGTCGAGCGGCCGAGGCCGGACAGGCTCGGGTGGGTCACGGCGTCCGACAGCAGGCGCAGGTCCGCGAACTCATGGCCGAGCTTGGCCGACAGCTCGGCCAGGTCGGCGGCGTCGCCGGTCATACCACGCCGTCTAGCAGGCGCGAGAACCGCAGGGCGAAGGGCCACTTCCATATCTCCCAGATCCGGGCATCGTCGAGGGAGAGGAAGAGGAACTCGGCCCGGCCGACCAGGTTCTCCTCCGGCACGTAGCCCACGGTCGAGAACTCGCGGCTGTCGGCGGAGTTGTCGCGGTTGTCGCCCATCATGAAGTAGTGCCGCTCCGGGACGACGAACTCGCGGGTGTTGTCGTAGGGGCCGGCGTCGCTGATCTCGCGTATCAGGTGCTCGCGGCCATTGGGCAGCGTCTCGCGGTAGACCGTCGCGCGCACGAGGCGGCCGTACTCGTCCGGGGCGACCTCCTCCTCCACGCGCTCGCGCTGCACCGGCTCGCCGTTGATGTGCAAGATGCCGTCCGTCACCTGGATGCGGTCGCCGGGCATGCCGACGATGCGCTTGATGTAGTCGGTCCGGTTGTCGCGCGGCTGCTTGAACACCGCGACGTCGCCGCGCTCGGGCTCGCTTCCCAGGATGCGGCCGTCGAACAGCGGCAGGCCCAGGCCGACCGTGTACTTGCTGTAGCCATAGGTGAACTTCGAGACGAAAAGGTAGTCGCCGACCAGCAGCGTCGGTACCATCGACGAGGACGGTATGTTGAAGGGTTCGTAGGCGAAGGTCCGGAACCCGACGGCGATGATCACCGCATAGAGAAGGGTTCTGACCACCTCCGCGAAGCCGCCGGACTTCTTCTGCGTGGACGCTGACTGCTTTCTCGTGAATTCGGTCATGGCGATGCCAAAGTGTCGGGGCGCTCAGGGCGCCGGTTTGGCGGCACCACTAGCGGCAACCGCGGAGATGATGACTTGCGCCTCGGCCAACGGATACTCGTCGGTCAGGGTGAGATGGATCACGGCGACCATGCCCGCAGGCGTGATCGCCTCCAGCCGGGCGAGCGCGCCTCCGGTCAACCGCATCGTCGGCTGCCCGCCCGGAAGGTTCACGACGCCCATATCGCGCCAGAACACGCCCTGGCGCAAGCCCGTACCGAGCGCCTTGGCGCAGGCCTCCTTCGCGGCGAAGCGCTTGGCATAGGTCGCGGCCCGCGCGTGGTGGGCCCCGCCGCCCCGCCGGTCGGCCTTGGCGCGCTCCGGCGCGGTGAAGCAGCGGTCGATGAACCGCTCGCCGAAGCGCTCGATCGTCCGCTCGACGCGACGGATGTCGACGAGATCGTTGCCGATGCCGATGATCATGGCCGCAGGCCCTGCCCCGCCCCGGCCGCGGCGGCGATCATACCTTCTGCCCCGCCCCGGAAGACCCGTTTCCGGCGATCCGGGTCCCGTTGGCCCCGGTCCCGTTGGCCCTGGTCCCGTTGGCCTTGGACCGGCAGCGGCGCGCGCGCGCCGCCTGGTAGCCGGCGATGAGCCTGTGCGTCAGCAGGAAGGTCGCGAACCACGCGATCGTGCCGAGGATCAGGCCGCCCACGGCCATGGGCAGCAGCAGTTGGCCGGGCGAATCCGCCAGTACCTGCATGGTCAGCCACTCCGCCCTCGCGGCGGAGCCTTCCATGCCCAGCAGGTTGCGGCCGAGGCGGTAGGTCGCGATCCAGATCGCGGGGAAGGTCCAGGGGTTGCCGACCACGGTCCCGACCGCCGATGCGAAGACGCTCGCGCCGAGCATCCAGGCGAGAAGGGCCGCGAGCAGGAAATGGAGGCCGATGAAAGGCGTGAAGGACACGGCGGCGCCGCAGGCCAGTCCGGCGGCGATGCCGTAGGGGCTGCCCGGCATGCGCCCGACGCGATGGACCATGTAGCGGCCGGTGCGTCTCCATCCCATGCGCGGCCAGACGAACTCCCGGGCGCGGCTGAGATACGAGGCATCGGATCGTGAACGGGACATCGCAGGGTTCGGGCCGCTCGAAGATATCTGCTTGGCAACATATGGGCATTCCCACGACGCCCGCCACCGGCATTAGGGACTGAATTAGCGTCAAATTCGAGGCGACCCGAACGGGAGCGCGTTTGCGCCCCGGGAAGGGTCCGGGCGCGTTCAGCGGCCCCGAGCCCGGTCGACCGAGTTTATCACCGGCGTCGCGCGGAGTGCCGCGATGATGTTCGTGAGATGCTTCAGGTCCTTGACCTCGATGTCGATCAGCATCTCGAAGAAGTCGGGGTTCCGGTTCGTGATCTTCAGGTTGTTGATGTTGCCGCCGTTCTTGCCGATCACCGTCGAGAGCGTGCCCAGGCTGCCGGGCTCGTTCGCGATGATCACGTTTATGCGGCCGACATGCTCCTCCGGGGTGTCGGGCCCCGACTCCCAGGAAACGTCGATCCAGCGCTCCGGCGTGTCGTGGAAGCTCTCCAGGGTCTCGCAGTCGATCGTATGGATCGTGACCCCCTTCCCCGTCGTCACGATGCCGACGATCCGGTCGCCCGGCAGCGGATGGCAGCAGCCGGCGAAATGCACGGCCATGCCCGGGATCAGGCCGCGGATCGGCAGCGGCTGGTCCTTGCGGCCCTTGGCGCGCTGGCGGTTGAGCGGCACCACCTTGTCGTCGCGCTCGGCCGCGGCCGCCTTGTGGCCGGGGAAGACGGCGTTAAAGATCTCGCGCGCGGACTGGAGGCCGGACCCGACGCTGGCGAGCAGGTCTTCCGAATGGCCGGCCTGGAAGATCTTCAGGACGTTGTCGAGCGCCTTGTCCGTGAAGTCGTAGCCTTCCTGGCGCCACTGCTTCTGCAGCATGGCGCGCCCGAGGTCGATGTACTGCTCGCGCTGCTGGGTGCGGACGAACTTGCGGATGCGCGCGCGCGCCTTGCCGGTGACGACGAAGCGCTCCCAGGCCGGCGACGGCGTCTGCGCCTTGGACGTGGCGATCTCGACCTGGTCGCCGTTCTGGAGCTGCGTGCGCAGCGGCAGCATCCGCCCGTTGATCTTCGCGCCCACGCAGGTGTCGCCGATCTGGCTGTGGACCGCGTAGGCGAAATCGACCGGCGTGGCGCCCCGGGGCAGCGAGATCAGGTCGCCCTTGGGCGTGAAGCAGAAGACCTGGTCCTGGAACAGCTCCAGCTTGGTGTGCTCGAGGAACTCCTCCGGCCGCTGGGCGTGCTCCAGGATGTCGAGCAGCTCGCGCAGCCACCGGTACTGCTTGCCGTCCGTGCGCGCATGCCCCTGCTTGTAGGCCCAGTGGGCGGCGACGCCCAGCTCGGACACCTCGTGCATGTCCTGGGTCCGGATCTGGATCTCGATGCGCTGGCGCTCCGGCCCGATCACGGCGGTATGGATGCTGCGGTAGCCGTTCGGCTTCGGCGTCGAGACGTAGTCCTTGAACCGCCCCGGCACGACGGGATAGCGCGCGTGCAGGACGCCGAGCGCCTGGTAGCACTGCTCGACCGAGCCGACGATGACCCGGAAGGCCATGATGTCCGAAAGCTGCTCGAACGCGACGTCCTTGCGCTGCATCTTCCGCCAGATCGAGTACGGCGTCTTCTCGCGGCCCGTGACCATGGCGTCCGGAACGCCGTTGTCCTGGAAGTTGCGGCGCAGCTCCGTGATGATGCGGGTGACGAGGTTGCCGCCCTCGGAGCGCAGGAACGCCAGGCGGGCGAGGATGCTGTCCCGCGCCTCCGGGTTCAGCTCGGCGAAGGACAGGTCCTCGAGTTCGTCCTTCATCTGGTGGACGCCGATCCGCTCGGCGAGCGGCGCGTAGATCTCGAGCGTCTCGCGCGCGATCCGCTTGCGCTTGTCCGGGTTCTTCAGGTGGTAGAGCGTGCGCATGTTGTGCACGCGGTCCGCCAGCTTGACCAGCAGGACGCGGATGTCCTCGGACATCGCGAGGACCAGCTTGCGGAAGTTCTCGGCCTGCTTGATCTGGTCGGTCTGGCTCTCGATGTGCTGGAGCTCGATCCGCGACAGCTTGGTGACGCCGTCGACCAGGCGCGCGACCTCGCCGCCGAACAGGCGTTCGACGTCCTTCACCGTCGCGCCGGTATCCTCGACCGTGTCGTGAAGCAGCGCCGTCACGATCGACGCCGAGTCCAGCTTCATCCTGGTCAGGATCCCCGCGACCTCGAGCGGGTGCGAGAAATACGGGTCGCCGGAGGCCCGGGTCTGGGAGCCGTGGGCCTTCATCGCGAAGACGTAGGCCCGGTTCAGCAGATCCTCGTCCGCGTCCGGATCGTACGCCTTCACCCTTTCGACCAGCTCGTATTGCCGGATCATCGATCCAAACCCACCGCAGCCCGGAAGGTGGCCCGACGCCACCCCGGCGTATCGACCCGGCCGTCCATCCGCCGGAGTGTTCCCGGGCCCAGCCCGCCCATGGTCGGGGGTCTTCCGGCGTCAGTCGTAGTAGCGGTCGTCCTGCGTGTCGAGCGCGTCGCTGGGCGTCTCGGCGTCGTCGCCATAGGCCTTGCCGACGTCGTTCACGTCGCGGTCGACGAGGTTGCCGTCCTCGCCCTCTAACGAGGCGCCCGGCTCCCGGTCCATGCGGGTCAGCACGTCGTCGTCCTCGGAGAGGTCGTCGTCGCCGCCGAGCTCGTCGTCCTGGGCGTCGAGACGCCCGCCCTGCGCGGCCCAGCCCTGCTCGCCGGCCATCAGCTCGACGATGTCCTCCTCCGGCTCGTCCTGCTCGACCACCTTCTGATGGCCGCGGACCAGCGCGTCGCGCAGGCCGTCCAGTTCCACCGTCTCGTCGGCGATCTCGCGCAGCGCCACGACCGGGTTCTTGTCGTTGTCGCGGTCGATCGAGAGCGTGGCCCCCGCCGCGACGTCGCGCGCGCGTTGCGCCGCCATCATCACCAGCTCGAACCGGTTGGGGACCTTGAGTACGCAATCTTCGACAGTAACGCGAGCCATACCGTGCCAACTCCAATCCTGGACGAGATTCCATATATACGCGTGGGGCGAGGCTCAGACAAGCACCCGACCGCTGCCCGCGCTGCATTGCAGCATCACAGTGGGAAGCATAACCGGGTGTGACGTCAGGCGGGATCGGCCGGCTCGGCCGCCTGGCCCGGCGGCAGCCGCGCGATCAGCGCCTCCAGCGTCTCCCCGGTCGCGGGGTGCCGCCAGCCCGGCGCCACGTCGCGCAGCGGCAGCAGCACGAACGCGCGCTCGTGCAGGCGCGGATGCGGAAGCTCGGGCCCGGCCGGGCCGGTCCGCACCAGGCCGCCATAGGCGAGCAGGTCCAGGTCGAGGACCCTGGCTTCGTTGCGGACCTTCCGGATCCGCCCGAATTCCGCTTCGATCCGGTGCAGCTCCTCGAGCAGGCCGGCCGGGCCGAGGGAGGTCGCGACGGCGACCACCGCGTTCACGAACCAGGGCTGCTCCGAGACCGGCACCGGCGCCGTCCGGTACCAGCGCGACCGGGCGGTGACCTCGACGCCGCCCCGCTCCAGCCGGCGCAGGGCCTCCTCGCATACCTCTCGCGGTCCGCCGAACCGCCCGCCGGCGAGATTGGAACCGATTCCGATCAGTATCAATGCGATGCTTCCTCTGTTCCCGGCCTTGTCCCTGGCCCTGGCCCCGTCACTGAACGGCGGACCAAGGTCCGGGAACGCCCCTTGTGCATTCCTGGGATGGGCCCTATTTTACCTTTGAATATCACATCGTCGTAAATGACGTCTCTCCACCAGTTTGGCGACAACACTGATTCGAGCCAACTAATAGTCTCAAAGGGTAATGTTATGGGCATTTTTTACCAGGAAGAGCGCATCGCCCTGTTCATCGACGGCGCCAACCTCTACGCAGCCGCCCGCGCGCTCGGGTTCGACATCGACTACAAGCGCCTCCTCGAGCAGTTCGCAGGAAAAGGCAGGCTGGTCCGGGCGTTCTACTACACCGCCCTGGTCGAGGATCAGGAATACTCGCCGATCCGCCCGCTGGTCGACTGGCTCGACTACAACGGCTACACGATGGTGACGAAGCCGACCAAGGAGTTCACCGACGCGTCCGGCCGCCGCAAGATCAAGGGCAACATGGACATAGAGCTCGCCATCGACGTGATGGAGATGGCAGACCATGTCGACCACATCCTGCTGTTCTCCGGCGACGGGGACTTCCGCCGCCTGGTGGAGGCAGTGCAGCGCAAGGGCGTCCGCGTCTCCGTGGTCAGCACGGTGCGCTCCCAGCCGCCCATGGTCGCCGACGAGCTGCGCCGGCAGGCCGACAACTTCATCGAGCTGCAGGACCTCTCGGCGAGCATCGCCCGCGTCCATGCCCATCGCGACCCGCCCGAAGGCCCGGTCAGCCACGCGTGACGTCTTCGGGCCCGCGTGCGGACGCACGCGCCGACCCACGCGAGCCCGACCGGGACTGCGGCCGCTGCCCGCGCCTGGCCGCGTACCGGGCGGAGAACCGCGGCCGCTGGCCGTCCTTCTTCAACGCTCCCGTCCCGGCGGCGGGGCCGTCCGCCCCTTCGGTGCTGGTGGTCGGCCTCGCCCCGGCGCTGCGCGGGGCGAACCGCACCGGGGTCCCGTTCGAAGGCGACGATTCGGGGACGTTCCTCCATGCCGGCTTGGACCGCGCGGGCCTGGACCGCTCAGGCCAGGCCGGGCCCGGCGCGCCGGCGCTGCGCATCACCAACGCGGTACGCTGCGCCCCGCCGGCCAACCGGCCGAACGCGGCCGAGATCGCGGCCTGCCGGGACTTCCTGCGGGACGAGATCGCCGCGACCCGACCGCGATGCGTGCTGGCGCTGGGCCGCGTGGCGCACGAGGCGGTCGTGGCGGCGCTCGGCCGCCGGCGCGGCGACCACGGCTTCTCGCACGGCGCCCGGCACGAGATCGGCGCGCTGGTGCTTCACGACAGCTACCATCCGTCCCGCCAGAACACCCGGACGGGACGCCTCACCGCGGCGATGTTCGACGACGTGCTCGCGCGCCTCGCCCGCGACCTGGGACGGCCTGAGCCGCGCTAGCCCTTGTCGCGCATCAGGCGCGCCTTGTCGCGCTGCCAGCTCCGCTCTTTCTCGGTCTCGCGCTTGTCGACCTTGCGCTTGCCGCGGGCGAGGCCGATGTCGACCTTCGCGATCCCGCGGTCGTTGAAGTAGATCGACAGTGGCACCAGCGTCACGCCCTCGCGCCGGATCGATCCCAGCAGCCTGTTGCGTTCGCGCTTGTGGAGCAGCAGCTTGCGCGGCCGCCGGACCTCGTGCTGGAAGAACTTGCCGGCCAGCGTGTATTCGGGGATGTAGGCGTTGAAGAGGTATACCTCGCCGTCCCTCTCGCCGGCATAGCTCTCGCCGATGCTGGCCCGGCCGGCGCGCAGGCTCTTCACCTCCGTGCCGGCCAGCACGATGCCGGCCTCGAGCGTTTCGTCGATGAAATAATCGAAGCGGGCGCGGCGGTTCTGTGCCGCCAGCCGCGCCGGTTCCGGACCTTGCCGGGCCATGCTCTTCCCTTCCCGTTTCGATCGTCGTCAGTTCAGGACGCCGGCCTTCACCATCGCGTCGCGCACCACGGCCCGCGTGGCGTCCGACACCGTCACGAGCGGCAGCCGCACCTCCTCGGAGCACAGGCCGAGCAGGCTCGCCGCGTACTTCACCGGGGACGGGCTGGATTCGACGAACATCGCGTGATGCAGCGGCATCAGTTGGTCGCGCAGCCGTTCCACCGTCGCGAAGTCCTGCGCCTGCCACGCCTTGTGCAGGGCCGCGCACTGCGCCGGCGCCACGTTCGCGGTCACCGAGATGCAGCCGTGGCCGCCCTGGGCCAGGAAGGCGGCCACCGTTGCGTCCTCGCCGGAAAGCTGGCAGAACTCGGGCCCGATTTCGATACGCGTCCGTAACGGTCTGGCAAGGTCCGCGGTGGCATCCTTCACGCCGACGATGTTCGGCAGCTTCGCGAGCCGCGCCATCGTCGCCACCGACATGTCCACGGCCGACCGTGGGGGTATGTTATAGATGATGATCGGAACGTCCACCGCGTCATGGATCGCCTTGAAATGCTGATACAGCCCTTCCTGGGTCGGCCTGTTGTAGTACGGCGTCACCACCAGGACGGCGTCCGCGCCCGCCTGCTTGGCATGGCGGCTCAGCATGATCGCCTCGTCCGTCGAGTTCGAGCCGGTGCCGGCGATCACCGGGACCCGGCCCGCCGACGCCTCGATGCACAGCTCGACGATGCGCATGTGCTCCTCGTGGGAGAGCGTCGGCGACTCGCCGGTGGTCCCGACCGGGACCAGCCCCTGCGTACCCTGGGCGATCTGCCAGTCGACGAAGGTCTGGAAGGCTTTCTCGTCGACCGCTCCGTCGGCGAACGGAGTCAGCAGGGCGACGATGGAACCCGTGAACATGGAAACCTCCGGGCGGGCATGGCTGCAAGGGTCCGAACCTTAACCGCGGCGGCAATGGTCGGCAAGTGCATGCGCAGCATCGCCACCACGGCGTTTCTGCTGGCAGTCACGCTGTCCTTCCTCCCCGCGGCGCCGGCCCGGGCGTCGGCGACGCTCTCGGCGCAGGACGTCGCCGCCTACCGCGCCGCCTTCGCCGCGGCGGAAGCGGGGCGATGGGCGGATGCCCGCCTGCTCGGCTCCCGGGCGGCCGAGCCGCTGCCGGCCAAGGTCCTGGCCTGGATGGAGATGGCCCATCCCGACGGCGGGACCGACTTCCGCGTCATCACGGCGTTCCTGAGCGACAACCCGCACTGGCCCAACCTCGCGGCGCTGCGGCGCAACGCCGAGGCGGCGATGCCGGCGACGCTCGACCGGCGCGAGGTGGCGGCGTGGTTCGAGCGGTTCCCGGCGCTGACGGGGACCGGGGTGATCCGCCACGCCGACGCGCTGGTCGCGACCGGCGCCCCGGCGCAGGCCGCCACGCTGGTCCGGGACCGCTGGATCGACGGGAACTTCACGCCGGACGAGGAGCGGGAACTGCTCCGGCGGTTCGGCGGCTTCCTCACCGCGGCCGACCACGCCGCCCGGCTCGACCGGCTGGTCTGGGACGGCAATGCCGGCGCGGCCCGGCGCATGTACCCGGTCGTCGACGCCGGCTGGAAGGCGCTGGCCGAGGCGAGACTGGCGCTGACGGGGGCGCGGCCGGGCGTCGACGGGCTGATCCGGGCGGTCCCCGACCGGCTGCGGGAACACCCCGGCCTGCTGTACGAGCGCTTGCGCTGGCGCCGCCGCAAGGACCTGGAGGACGGCGCGCTCGAGATCATCCGGGCCAAGCCGGCCGAGCTCGGCCGGCCGGCCGCATGGTGGAGCGAGCAGCACATCCTCGCGCGCCGCGCCATCGAGCGGGGCGACTACGCGCTCGCCTACCGGCTCGCGGCCGAGCACGGCCAACGCGACGGCCTGCCCTTCGCCCAGGCGGAGTTCCTGGCCGGCTGGCTGGCGCTGCGCTTCCTCGACCGGCCCGAGGACGCGCTGCGGCACTTCCACTCCCTGTACGAGAACGTCGGCTCGCCGATCAGCCTGTCCCGGGGCGCCTACTGGGCGGGCCGGGCGGCCGAGGCGCTGCGGCGGCCCGATGAGGCGACGCGCTGGTACGGGCTCGCGGCGCAGCACGTCACGACCTTCTACGGCATGCTCGCCGCCGAGCGGCTGTCGCATGGCGGGCCGCTGCGGCTTCCGGCCGAGCCGGCGCCCTCCGCCGAGGCCGAGGCGGCGTTCGCCGGGCGCGAGCTGGTGCGCATCGCCCGTATGCTGAACCAGATCTCCCCGGAGACGGACCGCGAGGGCCCGTTCCTGAGGCGTCTCGGCCTGGACGCGGCGAACGCCGAGGAGCACGCGCTGATCTCCCGGCTGGCCCTCGACCTCTCCCGCCCCGACCTGGCGGTATGGACCGGCAAGCAGGGCGCCCAGAACGCGATCGTGGTCGCCGACGGATACCCCGTCATCGATATGCCGCGGCCGGGCGTGCCCGACCCGGCGCTGGTACACGCGCTGATCCGGCAGGAGAGCACGTTCGACCGCCGCGCGGTCAGCCCGGTTGGCGCGCGCGGCCTGATGCAGCTCATGCCCGGGACGGCGCGGGAGGTCGCGGGCAAGCTGGGCCTGACGCACAGCAACGTGCGGCTGACCGACGACCCCGAATACAACATCACGCTCGGCAACTGGTACGTCCAGAACCTGCTCGACCGGTTCAACGGCTCCTACGTCCTGGCAACGGCGGCCTACAACGCCGGCCCGTCCAGGGTGCAGGGCTGGCTGCGCCAGTTCGGGGACCCGCGCGCCGAGGGCGTCGACGTGATCGACTGGATCGAGATGATCCCGATCTACGAGACGCGCAACTACGTCCAGCGCGTGATGGAGGGCATGTACGTCTACCGGGCGCGGTTGAACGGCGGCACCTACCGCCTGACGCTCGGAGACGACCTGCGGCGCTGAGGGGCCGAAAGGCTCGCCGCGCCGCGCCCTTGCCCGGCGCGGCGCGGCGTGCGAAGGCTATCCGGTCGCCACCGGCACCGGATCTCCAGACCATGTCCACCGTCCCCAGCGCCGACCTTCCCGTCTTCACGGACGTGCTGGACGCCGCCGCGCGCCTGCGCGGCAAGGCCGTGCAGACGCCGCTGCTCGAGTCGCCCCTGCTCAACGACCGGCTCGGCGGGCGGCTCCTCGTCAAGCCGGAGATGCTCCAGCGCACCGGCAGCTTCAAGTTCCGCGGCGCCTTCAACAGGGTCAGCCTGATACCCGAGGAGGAGCGCAGGCGCGGCGTCGTCGCCTTCTCGTCCGGCAACCACGCCCAGGGCGTGGCCGCCGCCGCCCGCCTGCTGGGCGTCCCGGCGACGATCGTGATGCCGTCGGACGCGCCGCCGGTGAAGACGGCGAACACCCGCGCCTGGGGTGCGCGCGTCGTTCAGTACGACCGGTGGACCGAGGACCGGGAGGCGATCGCAGCCTCGCTCGCCGCCTCGTCCGGCGCGACGCTCGTCCGTCCCTACGACGACCGCTACGTCATCGCCGGCCAGGGCACGATCGGCATCGAGATCGCCGACCAGGCCGCCGTGCTCGGGATCGAGGCGGACGACGTCCTGGTGCCGGCGGGCGGGGGCGGCCTGGTCGCCGGCGTGTCCCTGGCGCTCGCCGAGCGCCTGCCCGGCCTGCGCGTCCATTCCGCCGAGCCGGAGGGCTTCGACGACCATCGGCGGTCCCTGGAGGCCGGCGCGCGGGTCGGCAACGACCCCGCGGCGACGTCGTTCTGCGACGCGCTGCTGGCGCCGACGCCGGGAAGGATCACCTTCGCCGTCAACCGGGCGCTCCTTGCGGGCGGGGTCGCGGTCGGCGACGACGAGGTCTGCACGGCGATGGCGGCCGCCTTCGAGTATTTCAAGCTCGTCGTCGAGCCCGGCGGCGCCGTGGCGCTGGCCGCCGTCCTGGCCGGCCGCATCCCGGTCGAGGGCCGCACCGTCGTGGTCGTCTGCTCGGGCGGCAACGTGGAGCCCGCGCTTCACTGCGAGGCCCTGCGCCGGGCGGCGGCAATAACGGCGGGTTGATGGCTATTTGTGGTATCGCCGAAGTAATCGAAAGGTTAACGTACCCTCCCCCTTGGTTCTATTTTCGAAACCTCCGTGAAGGTGATGCCCGAAAGGGGTAAACCCTCTGCCCGGTCCTTGCAGGGGAAGTCTTTTACCAGTCGTTAACCAGGGAAACGGCGTAATAGCGTCATCTTCAACACGCGCTGCCAAAGGACCTCGAACGATGTTCCCGACGACGATCCCCTCGGAAATCCGCGCCTCCTGCCGCGTCCATGCCCGCCTCCTCGATGCCTTCATCGAGATCACCCGGGCGGAGCTCGACCGGCAGACCTGCACCTTCGCCCAGGAGAGCCTGCGGGAGACGCTGGAGGGGCTGCGCGCGGACCGGAAAGCGTACGGCGCGCTCGCGGGGCTCGTGGCCGTGGTCGACAACGCCGCCTGAGGGG
>NZ_DASYHS010000188.1:0-6963 GCF_035998295.1 Arenibaculum sp.
AAGTACGTCTTTGCGCTGAAGTCAAATCCAGGGACGTATTGTGAGTATCCGTGCGCCTCCGCCTCTTTTACGGGGACCCACGCAGCGTCGATGTGGTGAAACACGCGACCTTTTCCATCTGGTTTTTTTGCGAGAGAAAACCGCCGATAGTCTTTTATTACCCTGGCCGCATCTTTAGCGTAGGTCGCCGCTGCGACGGCGATAATCAGACTTGCAGCATCTCGCGACGTTGCATCGGGAGCCGCATTCCCGCGAGCCCCGGTGCTGGTCAGCTCTCCCCCCTCTCGGGCACGCCGGGCAAAATGTCGGACCTCACCTGGTTCCCACCAGATCGCCCCTGCCAAAGCGTCCACGATTTGCGATAGCTTAGCCATGCCTGATCACACCGTAAGAGTTAACACCCTAGCGGAACGTTCGGAGCGGGTCAATTGCCATTTGTCACGATGACAAATAAGCGTACTATACTGGAACGCCACGACCGCGGCTTAGCGCCCGCTGATATTTATGCAAGGGGTGGCAGGGGATGGCAACGATCAGAAGGCGGACACTGCCCAGCGGTAAAATTGTGTGGCAGTGCGACTATCGCGATCAGAACGGAGCGCGGCGATCGAAGCAGTTCGAGCGGAAGAGGGAGGCGGATGCGTTCCTCGTGCGCGCCCGCTCCGAGGTTGCCCAGGGCATCCACACGGCGGACTCGGCGTCCTCCACCGTGGCCGAGGTCGGCGAATTGTGGATCAAGCGGTGCGAGGACGACGGGCTTGAGGCGAGCACGGTCAAGATGTACCGGGAGCACCTTCGTCTTCACATCTCGCCGCTGATCGGGGCACAGAAGCTGTCCAGGCTCACCATGCCCGGCGTCGAGGCGTTCAAGGATCAGCTGCTAGAGTCCCGCTCTCGCGATATGGCCAGGCGGGTCCTCACGAGCTTGAAGGGCATCATCAAGGAAGCGCGGCGCCGCGGCCTGCTGGCGCAGAACCCGGCCGAGGGCGTGACCGTCGACCTGCGCCGTTCCGAGGAGGAGGAAGGTGAGATCCCCTCGAAGGACCACATCCGGGCCATGCTCGCCAAGGCACCCGAAATCTGGCCGCTGAAGAAGATTACCCGCGGCCGGTGGGTGAAAGGCGAAGGGCGTCCGGAACGCCACCTGCCGCAGCCGTGGCGCCCGCTCATTGTGACTGCGATCTTCACCGGCATGCGCGCGTCCGAGCTGCGCGGCCTGCCCTGGGCGAACGTCGACCTGTCGGCCGGCGTGATCCGGGTTCGCCAGCGTGCGGACCGCTGGCAGCAGATCGGTCCGCCGAAGTCCCGCGCGGGTCGCCGGGATATCCCGCTCGCGCCGATCGTCGTGAACACGCTCCGGGAATGGAAGATGGCCTGCCCGGCCACCGCCCTCGATCTCGTCTTCCCGAACGAGTTGGGCCAAGCCCTCACCCACACCAACCTGTCGCGCCAAGGCTTCTATCCGCTGCTGAAGGCGTGCGGCCTCTGGTCCAAGGCGGACGATGCCGGCGTCTACACCTTCCACTCGCTACGGCACGCGGCAGCCTCGCTGTTCATCGAGCAGGGGTGGAGCCCGAAGAAGGTCCAGACCGTCATGGGGCATTCGAGCATCCAGGTGACGTTCGACATCTACGGTCACCTCTTCCCCTCCCAGGAAGACGACCGGGAGGCGATGGCGCAGCTTCAAGCCCGGTTGCTCGGGGCGCCGGCCTGATGAATGTCTACGTCGTATCGTTGCGCAGCGAAGCCGGGCGGGAACTGCGTATGTGCAAGGTCGGCATCGCCAACGACATCGAGCGCCGTCTGGCCGACATTCGAACCAGTTCCCCTTTCCCTGCGGATCTCGCCCATCTGTTCAAGTTTCGTGAGCGGCGTATCGCGTACTCGATCGAGCGGAGGACGCACGAGTTGCTAGCCGACTGCCGGATGAACGGCGAATGGTTTCGCTGCGAGCCATCAAGGGCGGCCGGCACCATTGAGGCCGCCGCGCACGAGCTGCACTACACCATCATTGCAAGGAACGGCGTCCGGGTCGGGCGCGTCAAGCGCCCCGGCGATCCCCTGTTCACCCGAGAGCAGATCATGGCGATGCGGCAGAGCATGGGCGAAGCACTCAATGCAACATCAATGCAACACGGCGGGCTGAAACCCGCAGAAACCCTAGGGATGGAGACAACTCTGACTCCGCCAGCCTAGGTTCGAATCCTAGTCCCCCAACCATTCAGAAAGCCAAGTAAATCAACGATCTAGCCCCGCTCCGGCGGGGCTTTTTCGTTCTCCGACCGCTCCGGCCAGCGGGGTTCTTAGGGGGAGCAAGGCCTAGTTCGAACGCGGGTTCACGGGGATTGGGCAGAGCAACGAAGCGAGGACGTAGAGGTCCCACCCCGCAAGGTTGCATGTTGCCTTGATGGAGCACTTGCCCTTGCCCAGGCGGACGGCATTGATGGCGAAATGTCTGGCGACCGCCATGCTGAGGGCGCCGTCGAGGTCAAGGTGGTCCAGGGTTGCGGGATCGCGGCGCACTCGTTCTCCTTCTCGCCCACCGCCTCCTGGGCCGGCATCAGGTGTTCGCCCGTCACCCGGGCGGAGACCAGATGCGGCGCTTGGCGCTTGGCGCCAGGCCGCACGATCGTGACTGCGCCGCAGGAAGCCCAGATGGTTACGTCGCCACAACGCGATCTCGTCGTAGTCCCCACAGTCCGCGATCGTCGCCGCGGCCACCAGGAACAGCACCTTGTGCAACGGTCGGCCAAGCTCAAGGCATTCATCGATTCGCTCGGCGGCCTCTGGTCCCAAGGCAGGCTCGCCGGGAAGGTCGGTTCCGTCTTTTCGGCTTCGTCGCCGCTGCACGGAGGTAACGAGACGACGATCATGTCCCTGTACCCACCGCTCTCCCATCCCGGCCTGATCATCGTGCCGCTCGGCTATACGGATCCGGTCCTCTACTCGGGTTCCTCCTGCTGTCCGGACGTCCGCATCCCGCTCCAACGCTTGACGAGGCTGGTGTCGAGATCGAAAAGGTCCAGCACGCGCCCGACCGTGTGGTCGACCATGTCGCCGATCGAGGCGGGATGCGTGTAGAAGGCGGGCACGGGCGGCGCCACGATGCCGCCCATGTCGGTAACGGCCAGCATGTTCGTGAGGTGGACGCGCGTGAGCGGCGTCTCGCGCACCAGCAGGACGAGGCGCCGCCGCTCCTTCAGGACGACGTCGGCCGAGCGCGTCAGCAGCGTCGAACTGACGCCCGTGGCGATCTCGGCCAGCGTCTTCATGGAGCACGGGGCGACGATCATGCCCAGCGTGCGGAACGAGCCGCTGGAGCAGGCAGCCCCGACGTCGCCTATGGCGTAGTGGCGGTCGGCCAGCGCCCGGACGTCCGCCACCTTCATGCCGAGCTCGTGCTCCAGGGTCAGCGCGCCGGCCTTGGAGACGACCAGATGCGTCTCGACGTCCAGCGCCCGCAATGTCTCCAGCGCCCGCACGCCATAGACGGCGCCGGAAGCGCCACTGATTCCGACTATGATCCGCCGCCGATCCATGTGCTCTCGTTCCAGTCGGGCATCCGCCCCGTGCCGGCTAGTCTGAACGGAGGTCCGCCTCAGGAAAACACCCGTTTCCAAAGTGGCCGGGCCGTCGTCTCCTCCTGCGCCCCCGGGAGCCTCCTGCGCACCGGCGTCGCCACGGCGCGCGGTCGATCACACTTGGGCGACCGCCCTTCGGCTTCTGGACGACCACCCTTCGGCTTCGGCGGCTCGGCGGAAGCTCAAAAGACCGTTTCCGGTTCCCTCACGTAGCCGTCGTTCTTCTCTTCGGCCGACAGGCGGCGGATCACCTTGCACGGATTGCCGGCCGCGAGCGCCATCGGCGGCACATCCGCGGTGACGACGCTGCCGGCGCCGATCACGGCGCCGTCGCCGATCGTGACGCCCGGGCAGATTATGGCGCCGCCGGCGATCCAGGCGTCGTCGCCGATGACGACGCCCCGCGGGATGATCTGGTTGGTCCGGCGCAGCATCGGGTCCAGCGAATGGCAGACCGTATAGATATGGACGCCGGGGCCGATGCGGGCATAGTCGCCGATCCTCACCGTCCCCGAATCCAGGATCGCACAGCCGAAGTTGAGCACGGCGTTCGCGCCGATCGCGATGTTGAAGCCGTAGTCGCACCGGAACGGCGGCTTCACTCTGGCGCCGGCGCCGAAATGTCCAAGAAGGTCCTTCAGCAGCACGTCGCGCAGCGACGCGTCCTCGGCAGGCGTTTCGTTGATCCGCCGGAGCAGGGCCTGCGCCTTGGCGTAGGCCGCCGACAGATCCTCGTCCAGATAGCAGAACGGCTCTCCGCGCTCCATCTTCTGGCGCTCACTCGATACGGGCCGCTCGTGTCCGCCGTTTGTCATTGGATCTCCCGATCGGCCACGAGGTGGACAGGAACTGAACGCAGGGCAGCCGCGGCACCCTGGGCAAGCCGGGTCCGCTCGGCGGGCAGTTCGATGATCGCCGTCGTGCCCGCTCCCGGTGAACTGCATATCCGCAGTTCGCCCCCATGCAGCTTGACCAGCGCTTCCGCGATCGGCAGCCCCAGGCCGGTCCCCTCGTGCACCCGCTTGAAGCCCCGGCTGACCTGCCGGAACCGTTGCATGGCGACGGCGATCTCCTCCGAGCTCATGCCGATCCCCTCGTCGCGCACCTGGATCGAGATGCCGCCGGTGTCGCGGAGCTGGGCGGCGACCTTGACCGTCGACCCTTCCGGCGAAAACTTGATGGCGTTGGACAGCAGGTTGATGATCGCCTGCTTCATCCGCGTCTCGTCGCCGAAGATCATCAGGTCCTCTTGGGCGAGCGAGATGGTCACGTCTATGCGCCGCCGCAAGGCCCGGTCGCGCACCATGAGCACGCAGGCATCCAGGAGCCTCTCGCACGCCATCGTCGTCTCCTCGAGCGACAGGTGCCCTGCATCCACTTTCGCGAGGTCGAGCAGGTCGTTGATGATGCCCAGCAGATGCCGGCCCGCCGAGACCACCTCTCCGGCATAGCCGCGCCCGGTGCTGTCGAGCCGGCCCAGGATTCCCTGCGCCATCGCCTCGGAGAAGCCGATGATCGCGTTGAGGGGGGTCCGCAGCTCGTGACTCATCGTCGCGAGGAACTCGGTCTTGGCCCGGTTCGCCAGCTCGGCCGTGACCTGGGCCTGCTCGGCGTTCTGGCGCTCCTTCTCCGCTGCGACGCGCGCCTCCTGCTCCCGGCGCGCGTGCAGACGGCTGCGCGACAGCTCGTGGAACACCAATCCGGCCAGGAGGAGCCCGGAGGTCAGGATGCCGACGACATACAGTTTCCATTTGAGGTCGGAAGCCTCGATGTCGTGCCGCCACATCGCCTCCAGGGCCTCTCCCGTGACGACGTCCCGGAAATACGCCTTGAGGTCGGAATCGGTCCCGTTCAGCACGGCGGCGATCTGCGCGTTTGCCACGGAAGGCCCGCGCGTCGTCTCCGCAAGCAGCCCTTCGATGCTCCTCAGCTTGTCGAAGAGCTCCTGCAGGACTTCATCCCCCTCGCTCCATATGCGAAGCGTTTGCTTGTCCCTCAGAACCGCCTGGTACCGGCTCCACAGGATTTCGTACTGGAGCAGAATGTCGTCCCGGCTCACCCGGGGGTCGCCGAGGACGTACCGGTCCTGCATGCCGATCAGCCGCAGCGTCTCGGTCTGGAGTTCCGACGAATGCCAGATGCTGACGCGGACGAGGCCGGCGAATCGCCTCCGCGCGGTGTCGCTGGCGTCAAGGCTCAGGAAGAACGAGCCGACCAGGGTCGCCAGGGCCGCGAGGATCAGAAGGGCCAGGGCCCGGAAGCGCTTGGTCGATGGGCTCACGACTCCTCGCTCTGCCGCGGGTGGTACGGCGCCGTTCGAAAACCCTGCCGGGCTGACGAACCGGCGCTGTCGGCTTGGGCTGCGCCCGGGCCGGCGAGCACGTCAGCGGACGACCAACTCCTTGAGCTGCCACACCATTTTCCGTTCGGTCTGAAGGTTCTGGAGATCAGGGCGCCCATCCACGTCGTACACGATCCACAAGGGCCCGAAATCCCGAACCTTCATCGGCTCGCCGTTCACCCGGGTTGCGAGCAGAACCGGAAGCTCGACGACGTCGTCCATCGGGATCGTCGCTGAGAATTCGTTCAAGGCCGTGGCGACGATCTGAGTGCCTTCGGCGCCGACGGCCTCGAGGAGGTCCCGCAGCAGCACGCCCTCGAAGACGGCCGTGTCGGTCCATCGCGTCGTCGCCTCGAACTTCGTCTGAGGGAGCGCCGACAGCATCGCCATGTCGAACACGGCCGCCGAGGGGGCATTCGTCTCGGAAACCTGCCCCCCGACCGTCAACACGATATCGCCCGCCGGCTTTTCGAGTGCTGCCGCTTCGGCTGTCCAGAGCAACAGCCCGAGCGCAACCCCGTTAAACGTCCTGGCCCATGTCACGACCGAGAATCCCATCTATTCGTTCATGCTTTTGCATCGTCCAATATGCCGATGCCAAAAATCATAAGCAATAAAAGAGGGGACTGTTCGGCGGATTCATCCCGTGTGCACCGGGCCGGTCGGCCAACCCCTTCGGGGCGGCGTAGGAGACCAGGGCCCGTACGCGGGGCGGGACGTCGTTTGGGACCGGCCCGATTCTCGGCTTGGCCTCATGCGGCACGGCGGCCGCCCTCCACCGGCGGTGGATCCGGCCGCCACTTCCACGAGCACGAATGTCAAGGAACCGTCGCTTCCGGCCGACGGAACGAACGGAAATTCACTTCCGGCATCGAAGCGTTGCAATGATTCGTCCTACTTAGTGGTGCATCCGCTAAGTCCTTGAGAGAGTTGGGGCAGCAGCGACGCCGAGACGGCGCGGGGCGCGATGTCGTCGCCGTCGGCCCCAGATGAAGGGATGCTTGTGCTGGTTCCAGTAGGCGGTCGCCCGTTCGACGGCCT
>NZ_DASYHS010000189.1:0-12888 GCF_035998295.1 Arenibaculum sp.
GGAGGCGGTGCCTCCGAGGGTGCGGGTGCGGGAACGGGCCACGGCGACAACGTACTCTTGGGGACAGGGTGAGTCGTGTGTGTTAATTAGCACCATGGCCATTTTTGGGCAGCAACCACAAGCCCCATGGCGGCCCGATGCGAGAACGATACCGGAAACGACACCGGACATGACGGATTCCCGATACCAGCTCCGCCCGGCCTCCCGGTCCGGACCGCCGGCCGTCGCGCCGCCGCGGACGGTGGTGCTGATCGGCCTGATGGGGGCGGGCAAGACCAGCATCGGACGCCGGCTGGCGACGCGCCTCGGCCTGCCGTTCCGCGACGCCGACCACGAGATCGAGGCGGCGGCCGGCTGCACGATCCCGGAGTTCTTCGCGCGCTACGGCGAGGCCGAGTTCAGGGCCGGCGAGCGCCGCGTCATCGCCCGCCTGCTGACGGAGGAGCCGGTGCATGTCCTGGCGACCGGCGGCGGCGCCTACATGGACCCGCAGACCCGAGAGCTGATCCGGGACCACGGCATCTCGATCTGGCTGAAGGCGGAGCTGGACGTCCTGGTCGCGCGCACCGGCCGGCGCAACAACCGGCCGCTGCTGAGGCAGGGCAACCCGAAGGACATCCTGGCCCGGCTGATCGAGACGCGCTATCCCGTCTATGCCGGCGCGGACGTCACGGTCGCCACCGACGACGCGCCGCTGGCCGAATCGACGGGGCGCGTGCTGGCGGCGCTGAAGGCCTATCTGGCGCGCCAACCGGAAGGGACGCGATGACTGACACCGTCCGGGTCGAGCTCGGCCCGCGCAGCTACGACATCCTGATCGGACCCGGCCTGATCGCGCGGGCCGGCGGCATCCTGGCCGGCGCCCTGCCCGGCCGCCGGATCGTGCCCGTGACCGACGAGGCGGTCGCCCGGTTCCACCTCGAGCCCCTGCTCCGGGGGCTGCGCGACGCGGGCGTGACCCCGCAGGGCGAGCCGGTCGTCCTGCCGGCCGGCGAGCGGACGAAGAGCTTCGCGCAGTTCGAGAACCTGCTGGAGGAGCTGCTGGGCCGCGGCATCGACCGCTCGACGCTGCTGCTGGCGCTGGGCGGCGGCGTGGTCGGGGACCTGGCGGGGTTCGCGGCCGCCACGGCGCTGCGCGGCATCGACTTCGTCCAGGTGCCTACGACGCTGCTGTCCCAGGTCGACAGCTCGGTCGGCGGCAAGACCGGCATCAACAGCCGCCACGGCAAGAACCTCGTCGGCGCCTTCCACCAGCCGCGGCTTGTGCTGGCGGACACCGCCGCCCTCGACACCCTGCCCCCGCGCGAGCTGCTCGCGGGCTACGCCGAGGTCGTGAAGTACGGCCTGATCGACGATCCCGCCTTCTTCGGCTGGCTGGAGGACAACGGGCGGCACCTGATCGACGGGGACGCCGCGGCCCGGACGGCGGCGATCCGCGCGAGCTGCGCGGCCAAGGCCCGGATCGTCGGCGCGGACGAGCGCGAATCGGCGGAGCGCGCGCTGCTGAACCTCGGCCACACCTTCGGCCATGCCCTGGAGGCGGCGGCCGGCTACGACGGCACGCTGCTGCACGGCGAGGCGGTGGCGATCGGCATGGTGCTGGCGTTCCGCCTGTCGGCGCGCCTCGGGCTGTGCGCCGCCGAGGACGAGGCCCGCGTCGCGCGCCACCTCCGCTCGGTCGGGCTGCCCCACCGGCTCGCCGACGTGCCGGAGGCGATGCGCGTCCCGGAGGAGCTGCTGGCCCATATGGGCAAGGACAAGAAGACGCGGCAGGGCAGCCTCACCTTCGTGCTGGCCCGCGGCATCGGCCGCAGCTTCGTCGCCAAGGACGTCGATCCCGAGGCGGTGCTCCGGATGCTTCGCGACGGCGACCCGGCTTGAGCGCGGGCCGGAAGGGACGACGGGCATGGACGTGACACTCTGGATCACCGGCGCGGCAATCCTCGTGCTGCTGGTCCTCTCGGCCTTCTTCTCCGGCTCGGAGACGGCGCTGACCGCGGCGTCGCGGGCCAGGATGCACGCGCTGGAGAGCGAGGGGAACCGCCGCGCCACGATCGTGAACCGCCTGCGCGAGCGCAAGGAGAGGCTGATCGGGGCGATCCTGCTCGGCAACAACCTCGTCAACATCCTGGCCTCGGCGCTCGCGACCAGCGCGCTGATCCGGCTGGTCGGCGACGCCGGCATCGCCTACGCGACGATCGTGATGACGCTGCTGGTCCTGATCTTCTCGGAGGTCCTGCCGAAGACCTACGCGCTGCACCACGCCGACAAGGCGGCGCTGGGCGTGGCGCCGGCGGTCCGCCTGCTGGTCGCGCTGCTGGCGCCGGCGACCGGCTTCATCACCTGGATCGTCGGCGCGGTGCTGCGCCTGTTCGGGACCGACATGCGCGAGGTCGCCTTCGCCTCGACCATCGACGAGCTGCGCGGCGCGATCGAGCTGCACCGGGGCGTGCCCGAGCAGGAGGAGGAGGAGGTCCGCCACGAGCGCGCGATGCTGCGCTCGATCCTGGACCTCGCCGACGTCGAGGTCATGGAGATCATGACCCACCGCCGCAACCTCGTGATGATCGACGCCGGCCAGCCCGCCTCGCGCATCGTCCAGGAGATCCTGGACAGCCCGTTCACCCGCATCCCACTGTGGCAGGGGGAGGCCGACAACATCGTCGGCGTGCTGCACGCCAAGGCGCTGCTGCGGGCCGTGCGCGGCCACCAGGGCGACCTCGACACCCTGGACATCCTGTCGATCGCGGCCCAGCCCTGGTTCATCCCCGACACCACGACCCTGTTCGACCAGCTCCAGGCGTTCCGGCAGCGGCGCGAGCACTTCGCCCTCGTCGTCGACGAGTACGGCTCGCTGATGGGGGTCGTGACCCTGGAGGACATCCTGGAGGAGATTGTCGGCGACATCACCGACGAGATCGACGTCGCGGTCGCCGGCGTCCGGCCGCAGCCGAACGGCAGCTACGTCGTCGACGGCTGGGTGACGCTGCGCGACCTCAACCGCGAATACGAATGGCGCCTGCCCGACGACCGGGCCTCCACGATCGCCGGCCTCGTCCTGTACGAGGCCAGGCGGATACCGGAGGTCGGCCAGACCTTCAGCTTTTACGGCTTCCGGTTCGAGATCCTGCGCCGCCAGCGCCACCAGATCACGGCGCTGCGCGTGACGCCCCCGCCGGAGCTGCGCCGCCCCCTGCCACCGCGCCGCGCCGAGTAGGCCCGGCGGCGCAGCCCTGCCCTGCAACCGCGTCCGGCGCCCGGCCTTGACCCGCCGGGAACCCCTGCCGATACTCCGCGCTGCCCCGACACGTCACTTTCCGGTCCCCATGCCGCTTTCCGAGCCGGCGGCGCGCGAGCCGCTCCACACCCGAACCGTGACCTGCAACGGCTACCGCCGTTCCGACGGCCTCTGGGACATCGAGGGGCACATCACGGACGTCAAGACCTACGCCTTCGACAACGACTGGCGCGGCACCGTCCAGCCCGGCGACCCCGTCCACGACATGTGGATCCGCCTGACGCTGACGGACGACTTCCTGGTCACGGCCGTCGAGGCGGTGACGGACAAGAGCCCGTTCGAGGTGTGCGGCGGCATCACCGGCAACTTCCAGCGCCTGGTCGGCCTCAAGGTCGCGCCGGGCTGGACGCGCAAGGTGCGCGAGCTGCTGGGCGGCGCCGAGGGATGCACGCACCTGGTCGAGCTGCTCGGCCCGGTCGCCACCACGGCGTTCCAGACGATCTATCCGGCACGGGCGCGCGAGCGGAACCGGCGCCAGGAGGCCGGCCCGCCCAGCAACGAGCGGCCACGGCTGCTGGACAGCTGCCATGCGTTCCGCAGCGACGGCGAGGCCGTGCGCAGGCTCTGGCCGGCCCACTACACCGGCCCGGCGCCCAGGCACGAGGGCTGAGGGGCGCGGCCGGAACGAGACCGGCCGGCGCCCTGCCCAACCAGCCGGGGCCGGTCGGCCCTGCCCGATCAGTCGAGGGCGATCGGCGGCATCAGCCGCTCGACGTGCTGGACGAGCTGGCGCGACCGCACGCGGCTGCGGCGCGGCAGCTCGGTGACGCGGTCGTCGCCGCCGCGGTTGAACGGCGTGCCCTGGAAGGGCCGGCCGGCACCGTGGTTGGCGCGCACATGCCCCTCTTCCGTGGCGGCCGCCTGGTAATAGGCCATCAGGAAGACCCGGATCGCCGCCGTGAGCGACGAGTTCGGGGCCTTGCGTTCGTTGATTTCCGTGCACAGGGCGTGAATGCTCACGCGCTCGCGGCGGCAGATGTCGTAGAGAGCGTTCCACATCTCCGGCTCCAGCCGCATGCTCGTGCGGTGGCCAGCCACCGTCACGTTGCGGCTGACCAGCGTGCTCTTACCGTCGATGGAACCCGGGCTGCTGAGCGAATCGTCTGACATGCGGCGATAACCTTCTGCGGAGCACACGCAATCCCTGGGCGATAAAGCTGTAATTTAGTTATCACGTCCGGGTTGCATGCGGTTGCGCTAAGGAGATCCTACGCAATTCGGGAGCAAATTCAACCACATTGGTATGCGCAAAACATGTCTCGACAGACGCAATGCAGACGTATGGGTTGCAGTTGTACTGCAATCCATGTCCGGGACCCTCGCTTTCATCGTATGATTGCTTGGCGGGCGCGAAACAGCGGCGGTTTCAGGCGTCTTCGCCGGGGGTCAGGGTGCGCAGGGCGAGGGCGTGGACGCGGTCCTTCAGCTCCTCCGCCAGCACGGCGTTGACCATGCGGTGGCGCTCCACCCGGCCGCGCCCGGCGAACCGGTCCGACACCACCGTGACCCGGAAATGGCTTTCCCCACGCGGGTCGTGGCCGGCATGGCCGGCGTGGCGGTGCGACTCGTCCTCGACCTCGAGCCGGGTCGGCGCGAGGGCCTCGGTCAGCTTGGCGCGGATGCGCGTCGCGATCTCCATGGCGCCTTTCTCCTGGCTGTCGGGGTGGCGGCCGGGCTGGCGGCCAAGTGGCGGTGGGGGCCCGAACGGGCCCGGAGGGTGCTGCCGGGGCCGGCACCGTGTCAAGATGCCCTGACGTAACCGCTGGGATGCCCGATTCGCGGGCGGAATCCCCGACGGGGGGTGCTTGCCAGAAGCGGATGGGCCGACCATAATTTTGCGATGCATAAGAACCGCGTCCGTACGTCCTCCCGGTACCAGCCAGAACCGCCGCCGGCGCCTCGCGCCTGCGACGTGCCGAGCTGCGACTGTGCGGGCGAGTACCGGGCGCCCAAGGCGCGCGACCGCCTCAACGACTACTTCTGGTTCTGCCTCGACCACGTCCGCGAGTACAACAAGGCGTGGGACTTCTACGCCGGCATGTCGGAAGGGGAGATCGAGCGGCACCTGCGCTACGACACGTCGTGGCAACGCCCGACCTGGCCCATGGGCAACTGGCGCGTGCGCGAGAACGCGCTCCGCGACGAGGCCCTGCGCGGCTACCGCTTCGGCGACGCCGGGCAGCGGGCGCGCGCCGAGGAGGAGGCCGCCCGCCGGCCACCCCGGACGGAGGAGGACGCCGCACTCGAGACGCTCGACCTCCAGGCGCCGGTGGACTTCGTGCGGATAAAGGCCAGATACAGGGAGCTGGTCAAACTCCACCATCCCGACGCGAACGGCGGCGACAAGCAGGCCGAGGAGCGGTTGAAGCTGATCAACCAGGCCTACAACGCGCTCAAGGCCGCCTACGGCCCCTGAACCACAGCAGACAACGAGAACAACGGAACGCCATGGTCTCCGAACAGCCCCTTCCCAGCATGCCCGCGAACGCCCGGCCCGACATCAAGGTGTCGGTCCGCCAGATGTTCGGCATCGATACCGACATGCAGGCGCCGGCCTTCAGCCAGCCTTCGGAGCATGTGCCCGCAATCGACGAGACCTATCGTTTCGACCACGAGACGACGCTCGCGATCCTTGCCGGTTTCGCCCATAACCGCCGCGTGATGGTCCAGGGCTTCCACGGCACCGGCAAGTCGACCCATATCGAGCAGGTGGCGGCGCGGCTGAACTGGCCCTGCATCCGCATCAACCTCGACAGCCACATCAGCCGCATCGACCTGATCGGCAAGGACGCGATCGTCCTGCGCGACGGCATGCAGGTGACGGAGTACCGCGAAGGCCTGCTGCCTTGGGCGCTGCAGAACCCCTGCGCGCTGGTGTTCGACGAGTACGACGCCGGCCGGCCGGACGTGATGTTCGTGATCCAGCGCGTGCTGGAGGTCGAGGGGAAGCTGACGCTGCTCGACCAGAACAAGGTGATCCGGCCGCACCCCGCGTTCCGCCTGTTCGCGACCGCCAATACGGTCGGGCTCGGCGATACGACCGGCCTCTATCACGGCACGCAGCAGATCAACCAGGGCCAGATGGACCGCTGGAACGTCGTCGCGACGCTGAACTACCTGCCGCACGACGAGGAGGCCCGGATCGTGCTGGCCAAGGTGCCGGCCTACGACGACGAGAAGGGCCGCAAGGTCGTGTCGGCGATGGTCCAGCTCGCCGACCTGACGCGGGCCGGGTTCATGAACGGCGACATCTCGACCGTGATGTCGCCGCGCACCGTCATCACCTGGGCGGAGAACGCGCTGATCTTCGGCGGCGACATCCCCTTCGCGTTCCGGACCACCTTCCTCAACAAGTGCGACGAGGTGGAGCGCAGCACGGTCGCCGAGTACTACCAGCGCTGCTTCGGCACGGAGCTGCCCGAATCGGGCGTTCGCGCCCATGTCGCCTGACACCCCCGGCGCCTGACGAGGAACGGATGGCCGACGACGAGAGCCCGGTCGAGACCTTCAAGCGCGCGACCGCCGCCGCCATCCGCGCGATGGCGGAGCGCGAGGACGTGCAGGTCACCTTCAGCGGCGACCCGCCGGGGCTGCTGGGCAGCCGGGCGCGCGTGCCGGTGCCGGCCCGCGACCTCAACCCCCGCGACGTCGCGACCGTGCGCGGGGCCGCCGACGCGGTCGCGCTGCGGCTGCGCCACCACGACGACACGGTCCACAGCCGGCTGCTGCCGCTCGGCGACGGGGCGAAGGCGGCGTTCGAGGCGCTGGAGCAGGCGCGCTGCGAGGCGATCGGCGCCCGGGCGATGCCGGGTGTTGCGGCCAATCTCGGCGCGGCGCTGGACGAGCGCTACCGGCGCCAGGGCTTCGAGCGCATCACCCAGCGCGACGACGCCCCCCTGCCCGAGATCGTCCGCCTGCTGGCGCGCGAGGCGATGACCGGAGAGCCGCCGCCGCCCTCGGCCCAACACGCCGTCGACCTGTGGCGTCCCTGGATCGAGGAGCGGGTCGGGCGCGACTTCCAGTCCCTCGGCACGATGGCGCAGGACCAGCAGGCCTACGCGCGCGAGGTGCGCAAGCTGCTGACCCGGCTCGACATGGAGGTCGGCAGCGAGCCGGAGCCCAGCGAGCCGGAGGACGAGGACCGCGACGCCTCCGACGACACCGACGAGAACGACGGCCAGGCCCGCGGCGGCCAGGAGGAGAGCGGCGAGACCACCTCCATGTCGGCCGACGACACCGGCGAGGGCGACGCCGAAGCGATGATGGAGGCCGGCGCCGAGGAGGCGTCCGGCGACACCGAGGACGGCGAAGGCTCCGAGGAGCCGGGAGCACCCGCGCGCCCCTGGCGGCCGGACGGGCGCAACGACCAGGACCAGGCCACCTACAAGACGTTCACCACCGACTTGGACGAGATCGTCGCCGCGGAGGAGCTGTGCGACGCGGACGAGCTGTCGCGCCTGCGCAGCCTGCTCGACCAGCAGCTCCAGCATCTCCAGGGCGTGATCTCGCGGCTGGCCAACCGCATGCAGCGCCGCCTGCTGGCCAAGCAGACGCGCGCCTGGGCCTTCGACCTCGACGAGGGCATGCTGGACAGCGCGCGCCTCGCCCGCGTCGTCGCCAACCCCGTGCTCCCCCTCTCGTTCAAGCAGGAGAAGGAGACGGATTTCCGCGACACCGTCGTCAGCCTGCTGATCGACAATTCCGGCTCGATGCGCGGCCGGCCGATCACGATCGCGGCGATGAGCGCCGACATCCTCGCCCGGACGCTGGAGCGCTGCGCGGTCAAGGTCGAGATCCTCGGCTTCACGACCCGGACCTGGAAGGGCGGCCAGTCGCGCGAGCGGTGGATCGCGGCCGGCAAGCCGCCCAATCCCGGGCGCCTCAACGACCTGCGCCACATCGTCTACAAATCCGCCGACGCGCCGTGGCGCCGGGCGCGCAAGAACCTCGGCCTGATGCTGCGCGAGGGCATCCTCAAGGAGAACATCGACGGCGAGGCGCTGATGTGGGCGCACAACCGCCTGCTGGCCCGGCCGGAGCAGCGCCGCATCCTGATGGTGATCTCCGACGGCGCGCCGGTCGACGATTCGACCCTGTCGGTCAATGCCGGCAACTACCTGGAGCGGCACCTGCGCCAGGTCATCGAGTGGATCGAGACCCGCTCCCCGGTCGAGCTGATCGCGGTCGGCATCGGCCACGACGTGACGCGCTACTACCGCCGCGCCGTCACCCTGGTCGATGCCGAGCAGCTCGGCGGCACGATGATGGAGAAGCTGGCCGAGCTGTTCGACGAGGACCGGGGACAGGCGGGACCGCGCCGCCCGGGACGGCGGCGCGCCGGCTGAGCAAGCGCTGTCGGGGGCGCCGTCGGGGGCGCCGTCGGGGAACCGGCGGCACGCGGGACGGGTTGGCAGGCATGTCGACCCGCAACCCACGGAGACGCCCATGAGATCCGACCGCGCGCCGCTGACGGCAGCCCTCCTGCTCCTGATCGCCTTCCCGGCGTCGGCGCAGGACAGGCCGCCGCTCCCCGAGGGGCCGCAGCAGCAGACCCTCGCCCGCGCGGTGATGCAGGGGCCCGACGGCCGGCCCATGGGCACGATCGCCTTCGCCGAGACGCCGAACGGCGCCCTGGTCCATGTGCGCATGGAGAACGTCCCGGGCGACGGCCACGGCCTCCACGTCCACGAGAACGGAAGCTGCGACGGCCCGGGCTTCATCGGCGCCGGGGAGATCTTCGACCCGCTGGGCCGCGCCCACGGCTTCCTGGCGTCGACCGGGCCGAAGATGGGCGACCTGCCGAACGTCTTCGCGGGAGCCGACGGCCGCGTCGAGGCGGACATCTTCACCGATCGCATCCGCCTGGACGGCGGCGCGTCCGGCATCTTCGCCCCCGGCGGGACGTCGATCATCCTGCACGAGAGCCCGGACGACTACCTGACCCAGCCCTTCGGCAGGGCGGGGCTGCCGATCGCCTGCGGCGTCATCGTCCCGACGACGCAGCCCTGACGCTCGGCGCGATGTTCAGCGCGCGGTCGGCGTTACGCGATGTGCATCGCGCGGTCAGCGCTGCGCGATGTGCATCGCGCGCTGCATCTCTTCGAAGTTGCGGGTGAAGCCGCTCAGCGTGAAGTCGACGTCGCGGCGGCCGGCCCGCAGGAAGTTGGAGCGCACCAGCAGCGCGGAGCCGTTCCTGAACTGCTCGACCACCTGCGCGCCGGTCACGTCGGCGAAGACGCACATGTTGATCGAGGCCATGCGGGTGTCGATCTTGTCCTGGCGGTCGACGCGGATCGAGCAGCTGTCGATCAGCCCTTCGCTGGTGCTGAGGAAGATCGCGAAGCTGCCGCCGGTCGGGATGACGCTGAGCGACACGTACTCGACCTCCCGCCCGTTCTCGTACAGGCGGTAGATGTAGAGCCGGCAGGATGCCATGTCGGTCATCCGGTCGATCTCGCAGTAATTGTTCCAGACCCCTTCAGGCCCGAAATCGGACGTGTCGATCCCGAACTGATTGGCGTGGGCCGTCTGGGCCGACACCCCGATCAGCGTTCCCACGAAGACCGTGAGGATCTTGATCCACCGCATCCTAGACGTCCCCCAGTTCATCCCGAAGAAGCAATACCCCAGGCCGTCGCCGCGTACCACTTTTTTGTCGCGACGCCCTAGGCCTTCGCCGCGGCGCAATTGCGCCACTTTCGCGCCAGAATGTGCGCAGAAAAGTTTCCGCTTCATTTACGCGCGGACGATGTCACGGCCCTCTAACGCGGGCGCCGGGAGGCAGGCTGCGACTGGGTCGCAATCTCACTTGACAGGGCCGCCCGGGCCTGCGATGGATGCGGGAATTTGAGAATGCATCGCATTTTCTCATTTCGCAGACCGGAGGAAATCCATGTCGTTCCACCAGCGCGGCCTGCTGGCCGCCATCGCGGGCATCGGGCTGTTCGGCGGCCTGGCGGCCGCGACGGCCGCCGAGGTCAACGTCTATTCGGCCCGCCACTACGACACCGACCTGACTCTCTACGACAACTTCACGAAGCAGACCGGCATCAAGGTCAACCTGATCGAGGGCAAGGACGACGAGCTGGTGGAGCGCATGCGCAACGAAGGCGCGAACAGCCCCGCCGACGTCCTGATCACCGTCGATGCCGGCCGGCTGTGGCGAGCGCAGGAGGCCGGCGTCCTCCAGCCGGTGCGCTCCGAGACGCTCGAGGCGGCGGTGCCGGCGCATCTGCGCGAGCCCGAGGGCCACTGGTTCGGCCTCGCCAAGCGCGCCCGCGTGCTGGTCTACGCCAAGGACCGGGTCCAGCCGTCCGAGCTGTCGAGCTACGAGGACCTCGCCGACCCGAAATGGAAGGGCCGCGTCCTCGTCCGCTCGTCGAGCAACGTCTACAACCAGTCCCTGGTCGGCGCCCTGCTCGCCGCCCACGGGCCCGAGAAGACCCAGGAATGGGCCGAAGGCGTCGTCGCCAACATGGCGCGCGAGCCCCAGGGCGGCGACACCGACCAGATCAAGGCCGTGGCCGCCGGCGAGGGCGACGTCGCTATCAGCAACAACTACTACCTCGCCCGCCTGATCAACTCCGACAAGGCGGAGGACCGCGAGGTCGCGTCCAAGGTCGGCGTCTTCTTCCCGAACCAGGACGACCGCGGCACCCACGTGAACGTCAGCGGCGCCGGCGTCGCCAAGAACGCGCCGAACCGCGAGAACGCCGTCCGCTTCCTGGAATACCTCGTCAGCCCCGAGGCGCAGGAGCTGTTCGCCCAGGCCAGCTACGAGTTCCCGGTCGCCGACGGCGTCGACCTGCACGACACGCTGGCCTCCTGGGGCAAGTTCAAGGAGGACGAGCTGAACGCCGCGGAGTTCGGGCGCAACAACGCCGAGGCGCTGAAGATCATGGACCGCGCCGGCTGGCGCTGAGCGGTCCCAGGCAGGGGGCGCGTCCCGGAAGGGGCGCGCCCTTTCTCTTTCAGCCCTGCTCGCCGTGGCCGGGGCGCGAGCGCGTGATCGCGACGCTCAGCAGGATCACCGGCAGGATGCCGACGGCGACGATCGCGAGCGCCGGGGTCGACGCCTCGGCCAGCCGTTCGTCGGAGGCGAGCCGGTACACCCGGACGGCCAGGGTCTCGAAGTTGAAGGGCCGGATGATCATCGTCGCCGGCAGCTCCTTCATCACGTCGACGAACACGAGCAGGCCGGCGGTCAGCAGGCTGCCCAGCATCATCGGCGCGTGAACCCGCCGCAAGGTGCGCCCGGGCGTGTGGCCGAGCACGCGCGACGCCTGGTCCATGGTCGGCCGGATCTTGCCGAGCGACGCCTCCACCGTGTTGAAGGACACGGCCAGGAACCGCACCAGATAGGCGAACACCAGCGCCGCCACCGTGCCGCTCAGCAGCAGGCCCGTCGAGACGCCGAACTGGGCGCGCATGAAGGCGTCGAGCGCGTTGTCGGCGCGGGCGAAGGGGATCATGATCCCGACCGCGATCACCGAGCCCGGGATCGCGTATCCCATCGAGGCGATGCGGACCGCACCGCGCAGCAGCGGCGTCGGATGCAGCCGCAGCCCGTAGGCGAGCACCACCGCGAGCGCGACCGCCAGCCCCGCGGCGACCACCGAGAGCATCAGGCTGTTCGTCGCCAGGTCGAGGAACAGGCTGCCGAGCAGCGCATCGCCGCCGCCCGCCGACAGGGCCACCAGCACGCCCGCCGGCACCAGGAACCCGGCCGCGAGCGGCAGGGCGCAGGCCGCGAGCGCCAGGACCCCGCGCAGGCCGGAGAGGCGATGGGCCGGCAGCCGCCGGTAGCGGCCGGTCGTGTGGTGGTAGCGCGCGGCGCCGCGCGACGCCCGCTCCATCAGGAGCAGCGCCAGCACGAACAGCATCAGGACCGCGGCGAGCTGGGCCGCGGCCACCGGTTCGCCCATCGCGAACCAGGTCCGGTAGATGCCGGTCGTGAAGGTGTCGACCGCGAAGTACTGCACGGTGCCGAAATCGGCCAGCGTCTCCATCAGGACCAGGGCCAGGCCGGCGACGATCGCCGGCCGCGCCAGCGGCAGCGCCACCCGGAAGAAGCTGCTCCACGGCCCCCGCCCCAGCGTGCGGCTGACCTCCAGCACGCAGACCGACTGTTCGAGGAAGGCCGCGCGCGCGAGCAGGTAGACATAGGGATAGAGGACGAAGGTCATCATCACGATCGCCCCGCCCAGCGTGCGCACGTCGGGGAACCAGTAGTCGCCGCGGCTCCACCCGAACGCCTCGCGCAGGCCGGACTGCACCGGCCCCGCGAACTGCAGCAGGTCGGTATAGGTGTAGGCCATCACGTAGGCCGGGACCGCCATCGGCAGCAGCAGCGCCCATTCCATGACCCGACTGCCCGGGAACCGGCACATCGTGACCAGCCAGGCCGTGCCGGCGCCGAGCACGAAGGTGCCGGTGCCGACCCCGGCGACGAGGCCGGCGGTGTTGGCGAGATAGCGCGGCAGCACCGTCGCGGCGAGGTGGTCCCACACGCCCCCGGTATCGACGAGCATGCGGCTGGCCACCACCAGGACCGGCAGCGCCACCAGCGCCGCGACCGTCAGGGTGGCGAG
>NZ_DASYHS010000035.1:0-53787 GCF_035998295.1 Arenibaculum sp.
CGGCGAGGCCGTTGCGCGCGGCGTGTTCGGCTCGCCCTTCTTCTTCGTCGACGGCGAACCGTTCTGGGGTTCCGACCGCCTGCCCATGATCGACGAATGGCTGGCCCGCGGCGGCTGGTGATCCCTCCATGCCGCCCGCCGAAGCCGACGACATCGAGGGAAAATAATCGAGATAATATTCCGGGAAAATAAACGCGCGCCAGTCACGAATATATTGTGATTTATACCGCGTATGGCGTTGACTCCGTTTCTTCATCGATACACGATTAGATAACAATTCAAGAAACAAAACGGCTCAGCACTCCAACATTGCTTCCGATAAACCTGCGCACGTCCTTTGACGGCGGCCGCTTCCACGCCGTGGGCTCCGCCTCGAGACCGCCGCCATCCCGTCCGGTCCGGCGATCCTCCGGGCCGTCCGCGAAATTCGACGAGGGCGAATGATGAGCAGCCATCCGGTTCGCGAAGCCGCGTCCGCCGGGCGCAAGCCCGTGACGCTGACGAAGCTTCGGGACATGCACCTCCAGGCCGAGCCGATCACCATGCTGACCTGCTACGACGCGACCTTCGCCGAAGTGCTCGACGAAGCGGGCCTCGACTGCCTCCTGGTCGGCGATTCGCTCGGCATGGTCGTCCAAGGGCACTCGACGACGCTGCCGGTGACCCTGGAGCAGACGATCTACCATACGCAATGCGTGGCCCGCCGGCTCTCGGCGGCATGGCTGGTCGCCGACCTCCCGTTCGGCAGCTACGGCGAGACGGTCGAGCAGGTCGTGAGGAGCGCGGCCGCCCTGATGAAGGCGGGGGCGCGCATGATCAAGCTGGAAGGCGGAGGATGGACGGCCGAATGCGTCCGCGCGCTCACCGAGCGCGGCATCCCCGTCTGCGCCCATCTGGGCCTGACGCCCCAGAGCGTGCATGCGCTGGGCGGCTACCGGATCCAGGGTCGGACGGAAACCTCGGCGGAGCTGCTGAAAAGGCAGGCGCGCGAGCTGTCCGACGCCGGCGCATCGATGCTCGTGCTCGAACTGATGCCCTCCTCGACGGCCGCGGAGGTCGGACGGGAGGTGCCGGAGATCGTCACGATCGGGATCGGCGCCGGCCCTTCCACCTCCGGCCAGGTCCTCGTGCTCCACGACATGCTGGGCCTGACGCGGGGAAGGCTGCCCCGCTTCGTCAGGAACTTCATGGCCGGCAGCGCCGGCATCGAAGCGGCCGTCCGGTCCTATGTGGAGGCGGTCAAGGACCGGTCCTTCCCCGACCCCGAGCTGCACGGCTACTGAGCGGCCGGATGAACGTCGATCCGCCGAGGGGATGACATGCAGGCCCTGCAATCCATGCCGGCGCTGTTCGGGGGCCGGTCGGCGGGAACGCCTCCCGACGGGTCGGGATACGTCCGTTCCTTCGACGGGCTCGACATCTACTACGAGATGCGGGGGCACGGCCCGCCGCTGGTGATCTCCAACAGCTTCTTCATGGAGACGCGGCACTGGGAGCTGTTCACGCGCCGCATCCGCCGGAGCCACACCGTCGTGACCTACGACCTGAGGCATCAGGGGCGGTCGGGGCGGGTGGACGGACCGATCGCGCCGGCCGACTATGTCCGCGACCTCGGCCGCCTCGTCGATCACCTCGGCTTCGACACCGTCTCGCTGCTCGGCACCTGCGTGTCGACGCTGACGTGCCGCGACTACGCGCTCGAGGCGCCGGGCCGGGTGGCGCGCCTCGTCCTGGTCGGCCCCATGTTCGGGCCCTTCGGCAGCCTCTACCGGGCCTTCTTCCACCGGTCGCTTCTCGCGAGCCTGGAGGCGGGCGGCCCGGAAGCGCTGTTCGACCACTGCTATCCCCTGCTCCACACCTCCAGGACGATCGAGAACAACGGGACCGCCGGGTACCTCGCCCTCAAGATCCGGTTCGCCGACGACCACCCGGAAGACCAGCTCCGCCGGCATCTTTGCTCGATGCTGAAGATCGAGGAGCGCCCGGAGACCTTGAAGCGGCTCCAGGCCCCGACCCTGCTGCTGTGCGGCGAGGACGACTTCCTCATGAGCCGCAACGCGCTCGAAATGCTGTGCCGCCTGATCCCGAACGCCTCTTGCCAGCTGGTGGCGATGGCCGGGCACAACCCCCATGTCGAAGCGACCGCGGAGTTCGAGAACCGCGTCGTAGCTTTCCTTCTGGCGGGAGACCTGGCAGAAGACCAGGAAGAGGACGCGGCCCCCGACGCCGCCGCGGGCCGCCGATGACGCCGTCCGCACGCCTCGGCGACGTTCTTCTCGATGCCTGCGCACGGACGCCGGCGCATCCGGCCGTCGTCGCCGGCGGGGACGCCTGGACCTACGCCCGGCTCGCCGAGGCCGTCAGGCATGTCGGCGAGGATCTGCGGCTGCGCCTGGACGGGACGCGGTGCATGTTCGTCCCGGAGCCGCTTCCATCGTCGGTCGCCACCCTCTTCGCCCTGTTTCGCGCCGGCAAGGTGCCGTTCATCGCGGACCCGACCTGGCCCGCGGCCGTCCTGCTCGACATCTGCGGGACCTTCGGCTGCAGGACCGTGGTGGCCGGGTCCGGACATTCCTTTTCCGAACCCCTCCCCGGCCGGCAACCCGTCCGCGACGACCGCCGGTCGCCGCCGTTCGCCTGGACGCTGCCCTGGATAGCCGACGGGGGCGCGCTGCACCCGAGCACGGCCTTCGTCCGGTTCAGCTCGGGCTCGACCGGCAGGCCCCGGGCCCTGGAGTTCTCCGCGTCCGCCGCCCTCGAAGCCGCGGGGACCTGGCGGGCGGCGGCGGCGATCTCCGAGCGGGACAGGATCTTGTGCCTGGCGACCCTCAACAACGGCCTCGCCTTCAACACGAGCCTGCTGTCCGCCCTGCTCGCCGGCGCGACCCTGCACCTCCACGCGGGCCTTCCCACCCCCGGCGCGATCGTCAGGAACGCGCTGCAGGTCCTGCCCACGATACTGGTCGGCTTCCCGTTCATCCTGGAACTGCTCCTCGGCCAGGGCGAAAAGCTGCGGCGGAGCCTGGGCGAGGCCAGGCTCGTCGTCAGCTCGGCAGCGCCGCTGCCGGCCGATGTCGCCACGCGGTGGCAGGACGTGACCGGCCTTCCCATCGGGCACTACTACGGCATCGCGGAGACGGGGCCCGTGACCTTCAACGACGGCCGGACGCCGGGCAGCTCGGGGACGCCGCTGCCGGGAACCCGCATCCGCGCCTCCGGCCGGGAAGGATCGCCCGGGCCGATCGCGGTGCGCACCCGCTACCAGGCGACCGCCTATGTGGACGATGGCGGCCCCCCGCTCACGGACGCGGCCGACGCCGAGGGATATTTCCTTACCAGCGACTTAGGCCACCTGGCGGCGGATGGCGGCCTGCGCATCGTCGGGCGCGCCGGCCGCGTGGCGAACCTGGCGGGAAACAAGTTCTCCCTGGACGCCGTGGAAGCGGCGATCGGCTCGCTGCCGGGCATCGAAGGCGTGCACGTCCAGATCCGGGACGGCGTCATGACCGCCTACGTCCATGGCCCCGGGATTCCGGTCGACGCCGTCCGGGCGCATTGCCTGCGCGTCCTGCCGCCGCTCCAGGTCCCCCACCGCATCCGGCAGGTCCCCCATCTGCCGCGCTCCGCCGCCGGGAAGATCAGCGTGGCGTCGCTCGAGCTGCTGAGCGAGCGCCCCAACCGCACGACGTACTCCACAGGGGAAGAGACATGAACCAGTCCGCGGCGCAGGCCGACGCCGAGCTCCGCACGCGCCTTTGCGACGTGCTGAGCGAGGTCAGCCAGGGCAAGATCACCGTCTCCCGCGCGCAGTTTCAGGCCCCGCTCAAGGACCTGGGCATGGACTCCGTGACCCTCCTCAGCTTCCTGGTGGCGGTGGAGGACCTCGTCGGGATCGAATGGCCGGCGGACATACCGAAGTCGACGTTTGCGAGCATCGACTCGATCGCCGACTACATCGACTCCGCGTAGCCGGAACCGGATTTCGGCCCATGGACCGCCCGTCGACCTCTCCCGCAGCGACCTTCGCCCACACCGCGACTGCCGTGGCCTATGTCGTGGTCTGCCAGCTCGCGCTGCGGCTCGTGCTGCTGCCGTTCGCGCCCGTCGCCCATCTGTCGCGGCTGGGCGGCCTGGACGCCGCGGCCCGGCGGTTCCCGGCGACGGCCCTCGCCCTCACCGTTCCCCCCGTGACCTGGGTCGCCGCCTCCGGCTGGGCCTCGCCGTTCGGGCCCGACCCGTCGGCCATCCTGCTCGGAACCGTCGTCTGGCTGTTCCTGCTCCATCTGCTGGGCGTCGCCTACACCGCCGCCGCGCAGACCCCGACCGATCCCCGGGCCTACGAGGCGGCCGTCGCCGGCCGATGGCCCGACCGCTGGTACGCCCGCCACCTGCGGACCCCCGCCAACGCGATCTATGTCCGCACCCTGGTCGTCAACACGATCGTGCGGATCCCCGCGGTGGCCGCGCTGATCTGGCCGGGGCATGTCGGCCTCTACGCCGTCGCGTTCTTCGTGATCGTGGACCTGCGCAGCGGGATGGCCCACGAGGTCCTCGACCACGCCGACATCCACAACAACCTGTTCTCCCGCCGGCACCTGCGCCCGGGATTTCCGAAGCTGGTCCTGTGGCTCACCGGCGGCTACCTGCGCCTGGTGCTGAACCTCGCCTATCTGCGCGTGCCGCATTTCTATCGGGTACAGCATGTCTACGTCCATCACGTCGAGAACAACGGCACGCTGGACACGCAGACCACGCTGCTGCGCGACAGGACAAGCTTCTTCGACTTCTGCAAGCACGCCCTCGCCTATGCGCTGAGCTGGTCGTTCGCGCTCGACGTCTACCGGCACCAGAAGCGCAGGAACAACGCGAGGGAGTGCCGCCTCCTGGTCACGGGCTTCGCCGCGTGGCTCCTGGTCCTCGCCCTCGTCGCCACGGTCAACCCCGGAGCGGCCGGGTTCTTTCTCCTGTACCGCTTCCTCGGCGGGCCGGGCAGCGCGATGGAGAGCTATTTCCAGCACGGGCTGGTGGACGCCGCCGATCCGGACAACGTCTACACCAACACCGTGAACTGGGTCGTCCACGACCCCTCCACGCCGGCGGCGGGGGACTTCCTCCACGTCCGCCACCACCTGCGCAGCGGCGAGCACTTCAGCCGGCAGCTCCAGATGTCGCAGGAGGACGAGCGGGCCTGGGCCGGGCGCGGCGTGCTGGCGCTGGGCCACGGGATCGATTCGTCCCTGCTGCTCCAGGCACTCCTGTCGCGGAGGTTCGACCTAATCTCCCGGTACGTCGTCCCGCTGGACGGCGCGCGCCCGGGCGAGGCGGAGCTGTGCGACCTGATCGAAAGGCGGACCCGCCCCGTCGCCGCCGTTCCCCATGGGCGCTTCTATCGCGCGGCCGATGCTTACGCGGCCCGCCTCTTCCTCAAATACCTGCTGCCGGCCGACGCGCCTCCGCCCGCACCCGCCGGACCGGAGGCGCCGCGATGAGCGACGCCTTCTCCTTCGACCTCGCGCGGCAGGACGTCAGCCACGCGCTCTCGACGGTGTCGTCGGTCTGCGCCCAGGTGAAGCTCGACACGCTCCTCCTCCACCCGGCGCCGCTCGTGACGACGACGCCGGAAGGCCGGCGCCGCGTCGAGACGCTGGCGTCCTTCCTGGACGCCGCCTACGGCTACAGGCTCCACGACGACAGGCTCACCCGCTACGCGCCCTCGGCGGGAGCCCGCTACCCGACCGAGGTCGTGACGGTCGCGCGGGTCGACGGGCGCTGGCGCTGCGCGATCTTCGACTTCGCCGAACGGATCTTCCACGAGGCCGCCGACGACCGGCCGGGCCGGGACGTGGCGGCGTTCCTGGGCCTCGAGCCCGACGCCGCCTTCATCGGCGCGATCTCCGTCCTGTGGCGGACCGTCCAGCGCTACGGCATGCGGGGCCACCGCTACTGCATCGTCGACGCGGCCTGCGTCGTCTCCAACCTGGTCGAGCTTGCCCGCGACGCCGGGGACGATCCCGTGTGCATCGGGCCGGCGCGCTGCGCCGCCGCGACGAGGCTGATGGACCTCCCCGCGAGCGCGCCGGTCGTGGCCGGCGTGCGGCTGGACCTCGCCCGGATGGAGCCGCCGGGAGACCCGCGGCCCGACCCCGGCGACGCGCTCGCGCGCCTCGTCGTCCGGGAGGAGACGCCGGCGATGAGTCCGCTCCTGAAGCGGGTGGAGCTGTTCCACGCCAGGGCCTCGCTCGAAGCGGCCGAAGCCGACTATCGCCCGCCGGCCGTGAGCGCGCCCGTCCGGCCTCCCCGTCTCTGGGCGGCCCGGCGACACTCCATGAAGGAGGGGCTCGCGGCCCCGTTGCCCGAGCGGACGGAGACCGACCTGATCGGCCATCTGTGGGCGCTGGTCGCACAGCCGCCGGCGCCCGGCCGGGTCCGGCTTTCGTTCGCCTATCTCCGTTTCTCCGGGACGAGGCGGCTGGAAGAGGCCTGGCGGTACGACGCCTCGGGGGCGGCCGCCGTCACGATCCTGCGCGATGCCGACTGCGAGGAGATCGCCGAACGGTGCTTCGAGGGCCAGGGCGTCATCCGCGCGGCCGCGTCCCTGGTCCTGGTCGGGCCGGGCCGCGACGACCTGTCGGGACATGGCGCCTACCTGGACGCGTGCCACCAGGTCGGGTTCGCCATCCCCGAGTTCTACAGGATCGCCGTGGCCCTGGGGATCTCGAGCACCGCGATCGGCGGCTACTCGTGGAATGCCCTGTCCGACTACCTCCTGCTTCCCGACTTCTACCCGCTGATGGCCCATGCCTTCGGCCGGCCGAGCCGACCGGGAGGAAAGCAGGACACGGACGCCTGGCAGTCGCACGCCCTTGCGCCGGGGGCCGCGCCGGGCTCCCGGAACCCGAAATCCAGCTCCAGGAGGTCATCTTGAACCCGACCGAAATCGAGGCCCGCCTTCTCGATGCCTTCAGGGCGTCGCTCGACGTCCCGGAACTGGCCCCGGAGGACGACGTGTTCGCCCGGGGGACCAACTCGATCGCCATCGCCAGGGCCATCGTGGCCGCAGCCGAGGCGGGGGTCGCGGTCTCCATCGCCGGCGTCTACGAGCACCGGAACGTCCGCGGGATCGCCGCCGCCTCCGCGGGCCTCGAAGCGCCGCCCGACGGCACGGTCGAGCCGTTCCCCCTGACCCCCACGGGACGGTTCCTGATGGCGGAGGGCCGGTTCGCCGAGCGGTACAACATCTGCGACCTCTGGGACTTCGACCCCGGGGAGCTGCGCCTCCCGCTTCTGAGCGCGGCGATCCGGACGGTGATGTCGACGCTGCCCACGCTCGGCGTCCGGCTGGACCGCACGCGCGACGGGATCCTGCAGGTGCACCGGCCGGCGATGCCGGAGGAGCCGCTGGAGCACGTGGACCTGAGCCGCCTTCCGGCCGACGCCTTCTCCGAGGCGGTCGAGCGGGCGGCCGCCAGGCTCCAGCGCTCCCTGGTCTTCGAGGCGTCGTCGCCCCTGATCCGCTTCGTCGTCTTCGAGCCGGCGGCGGGACCGTGGAAACTGTTCATCCTGGCCCACCACCTGTTCCTGGACGGCGTCGGCTTCAGGCATTTCCTGCACGACCTGGGGCGCGCCTATGCCGCGCTACGCGACGGACGCGCCCATGTCTCGATCGGCTCGATGGCCGCGCCGGACTTCTGGGTGCGCCGCCTGGTCAGGTACGCGAACGAGGAATGCCCGGCCGAGCTTCCCTACTGGCGGAGCTTTCCCTGGGACGCCTACGCCGCGTTCCGCCTTCCCCCGCAGTTCGACGCCGCCCCCGACGACCCGAAGCCGACATTCTCGGACGCGACCGCGAGGGCGCTCCACCATGATGCGGGCGAGACGCGGCAGGACCGCGACGCGCTGTGCCGGGACCAGTGCACGGTCCGCCGCCGGCTCGACGCCGCGCGCAGCGCCGCGTTCTTCGCCCTCGACACGGGCGCGCAGTTCGACACCGTGCTGTTCGCCACCACGGACGTGCTGCACCGGTTGACCGGCTCGCGCGACCTCTGGATCGACACGTTCGATTCCCTGCGCGGCCCCGTCTTTCCCGACTGCGACACCAGCCGCGTCGTCGGCTACGTCAACGAGATCGTCCCTCTGCCCCTGCGCGTGCCCGAGGGCCTCGGCACCGCGGACGCCATCCGGGACATCGGCCGCCAGCGCCGGCAGGTCCCGAAGCGCGGCCTGGGCTTCCGCGCGCTGCGATACATGAACGCGACGCCGGAACTGGCCGCGGAGGCGGCGCGCTGGCCCGAACCCAAGATCGCCGTGAACTACATCGCCTCCATGCAGCGCGACTACCCGCGGCGCTTCCTGGACCTGCCCACGGCGCCGGAATGGCCAGGGCCGCCGATGGACGAGCAGCACACGCCCTACCTGCTGGCCTTCTCCGTCTCCTGCGTCGACGGCCTGCTGACCGTCGACACCCGCCACGCCCCCGCCGTCAGCTTCCGGGCCGCGGACATGGCCAACGAACAGGTGCTCGGCGCGTTGGCCGCGCTGTGCGACGGGCCGGCGCGCCTCGGGTCCGCCGCCTGAGCAACCGAGCCGCGGAGAAAGCCATGAAAGTCATCCCCACGATACACGCCCTTCGGGCGGAGCTGGCGGCCGCGCGCGGGCGGGAACGGACGATCGGCCTCGTCCCGACCATGGGCTACCTCCACGAAGGCCATCTGACGCTGGCGGGCCGCGCGCGGCGCGACAACGACGTCGTCGTGGCCAGCATCTTCGTGAACCCGATCCAGTTCGGCCCCGGCGAGGACTACGAGTCCTATCCCCGGGACCTCGACCGCGACGTGTCGCTGCTCGCGGCCGCCGGCGTGGACGTCGTCTTCGCGCCCCCGGTCCGGGAAATCTACCCGACGCCGCCGAAGACCTTCGTCGAGGTGCCGCATATCGGCTCGCTGCTGGAGGGCGCGGTCCGGCCCGCCTATTTCCGCGGAGTCGCCACCGTCGTCTCGAAGCTGTTCAACATCGTCCAGCCGACCAGGGCCTATTTCGGCGAGAAGGACTACCAGCAGGTGATGGTGATCCGCCAGATGGTGGCGGACCTGTCCTTCCCGGTGGAGATCGTCCCGGTACCCACCGTGCGCGAGAGCGACGGGCTCGCGCTCAGCTCGCGCAACGTCTACCTGACCCCGGAGGAGAGACGGGCGTCGCTGCGCCTCAGCCAGGCGCTGGCCGAGGCGCAGGCGATGGTGCGGCGGGGCGTCGAGAGCCCCGCGGCACTGGAGGCGCATCTGCGCCGCTACATCGCCGAGGAGCCGCTGGCCCGCATCGACCTCGTCGCCGTGCGCGACGCCGACACGATCGAGGAAACCGGCGACCGCCTGCCGGGCCGGGTCCTCGTGCTCCTGTTCGTCCGCTTCGGCAAGGCGCAGCTGCTCGACCACGTCGTCATCGACCGCGGCGACCCGGCGGCGGAAGGCTTGCGGGCGACGGGCGGATGACGATGCCCGGCACGCCCGATCCCCACCACCTGCACGTCGATCCCGAGGACGTCCGGAAATTCGGCCACCGCATGGTGGACATCGTCGTCGAGCACCTGGCCGACCCCGGCGGCCGGCCCGTCTACCCGCCGCCGCGGACCCCGGCGGAGGCCGCGGCCCTCCTGGGGCGGACGCCGCCGTGGGAAGGGTCCGACCCGATGGCGCTTCTGGAACGCCTGCGTCGCGACCTCGTGCCGGCCTCGGCGAACTTCCTCCATCCCGGCATCATGGCCTGGGTCGCCGCCACGCCCCTGCCTCTGCCCGGCCTGCTGGACGGCCTGCTCGGCGCGCTGCGCATCTTCCCCCACGCCTGGAAGCTGACGCCGGGCAGCATCCAGATGGAACTCACGGTCGGCCGCTGGCTCGCGCAGATGGTCGGCTTCCCGGACGACGCCTTCGGCTACGTGACGACGGGCGGCACGATGGCGAACCTCTACGGGCTCGCGGCCGCGAGATGCGACCGGGCGGGCTGGGACATGCGCGAGCGCGGCGTGGCGGGCGGCCCGGGACTGACCGTCTACGCCTCCGAGCACGCCCATATCTGCATCGAGCAGAGCCTCGCGCTGCTGGGGCTGGGCACCGCCAACCTGCGCCGCATCGCCCTCGACGAGGGGTCCCGCCTGCGCTGCGACCTGCTCCTGGCCGCCATCGAACGGGACCGCGGCGACGGGCTGAGGCCGATCTGCGTCGTCGGCACGGCGGGGACCACGCCGACCGGCGCGGTGGACCCGCTCGACGCGATCGCGGACGTCGCGCAGGAGAACGGGCTCTGGTACCACGTCGACGGCTCCTACGGCGCGCTGGCGGCGCTCGACCCGCGCAAGCGGCCCCTGTTCGCCGGGCTGGCCCGCGCGGACTCGCTCGCCGTCGACCCGCATAAATGGCTGAACATCCCCTTCGAAGCCGGCTGCATCCTCGTCAAGGACAAGGCCTGCCTGGAACGGGCCTTCGGCTGCGTGCCGGCCTATCTGTCCGGCGGGGATTCGTCCGCGGGGCACGATCACTGGCATTACGGCTTCGAGCTCACCCGCGCCGACCGGGCGACCAAGATCTGGCTCGCGCTGAGCCAGTACGGCGTCCGGGCCTTCGCGGACATGGTCTCTGCGCACAACGACCTCGCGGCCGGGCTGCACGGCCTCCTGCTGCTCGACCCGGACTTCGAGCCGGTGCACGTCCCCAGCCTGAGCGTGCTGTGCTTCCGCTATGCCCCGCGGGGGCTGCCCGACCATGCGGTCGACCGCGTCAACGGCCGCATCGAGGGCCAGCTCAACGCCCGCGGACGCGTGGCCGTCGCCGGCAGCGCATTCCGAGGCAGGCCCGTGCTCCGCGTGTGCTTCGTCAACCATCGGACGTCCTGGGCGGACGTCCTGGCCGCCGTCGAGGAGATACGCGAGGTCGGCAAGGGCCTCGCGGACGCCTCCCGGCGGGAAGCGGCCGCCGTCTGATCCCCAAGCGAGAGGCACCGACCATGCCGCCAGTCACGCTCTCCGGAACCGCCACCTCGACCGGCCGGAGCCTTCCGATCGAGGAGGCCGCGCGCAAGCCCGGGGACGCCGCGGCCATCGCCGCCCTGCGCGAGGACGGCTTCGACCGCTTCGTCGCGGCCGAGCGCACCGTGGTCGACCTCGTGGCCGAGGCCATCGAAAAGGGACTGGAGCGGAACCACCTCCTGGCCGAAGACGTGGACGCCGTCGTCTTCTCCACCGAAAGCTTCTGGGACACCGGGGTCGAGCGGTCCGCCGACACCCTCCCGGAAGGTAGGCGCATCCGCGACGGGCTGTTCGAGGCGATGTCCAGGCTCGGGCTGCGCAACGCGTACCCCTATGCGAGCTGGCTGTCGAGCTGCGCCAATCTCGGGCCGGCCCTGGTCCTGGCGAAGAGCCTCGTGGAGACCGGGCAGCACGCGCGCGTGCTCGTCGCCCTGGCCGACAGGCAGCCGGCCGCCCTGGGTCCGCTGATGGACAATGGCGCCTCCGTGTACAGCGACCTGGCCGTATGCTGCACCCTGGACCGGCGCGACGCCGGGTACCGCGTCGAGCGCGTCGTGTCCCACGCCTCCCCCGGCCTGGCGACCCTGCGAGCGCCCGATGCCGGCCCGAACTTCGTGCTCGAGACCAACCGCGCGGTCAAGGCGCTCGGGCGGAAGTTCCGCGCCGCCACCGGCAAGGGATGCGACGCCTACCGGCTCGTGCTGACGAACAACTACAACCTGCATTCGCTGAAGATCATCTGCGACGCGCTCGGCATCGACGGGGCCGCGGTGCGGCGCGACACCCGCGCGGACATCGCCCACGGCAACGCGAGCGATCCCCTCGTCACGCTGGACCACCTCACCCAGGCCGACGCCGTCGCGGACGGCGAGGAGGTCCTGCTGCTGTCGACGGGCGTGTATTGCTGGAGCCTGGTCGTCCTGCGCCGGGCGGCGCCGTCGAAAGTCCGCCCATGACGACGGTCTCCTTCATCGGCGCCGGCCGGGTCGCGTCCGTCCTGGGCAGGGCGCTGTCGGCGCGCGGCGTCCAGGTCGCGTGCGTCGCCAGCCGGCGCGACGCCTCCGCCCGCCGGCTGGCGGCGGCGCTGCCGGGATGCGAGGCCGGTCCCGCGCAGGCCGCGGCCGCCCGTTCCGACGTGGTCTTCGTGACCGTGCCGGACGACGCCCTCGCCGAAGTGGCGTCCTCGCTGTCGTGGCGCCCCGGATCGGTCGTCCTGCATTGCAGCGGCGGCACGGAAGTCGGCGTCCTCGCCCCCGCCGCATCGGCGGGCGCGCTTACGGGCGGCTTTCATCCGCTGCAGAACTTCGCCGATCCCGACATCGCGCTCGGCATGCTGGAGGGATGCGCGGTGGCCGTGGAGGGCGACGGACGCGTGGCCGTGCTGCTGGAGCGGTTCGCGGCGCTGCTGGGCATGACGCCGATACGGCTGCCGCCGGAGGCGAGGACGCGCTACCACGCCGGCGCGAACTACGCGGCCAGCTTCCTGCTGTCGGCCCTGGGCGAGGCGGTGGCGCTGTGGCGGAGCTTCGGCGTGGACGAGGACGAGGCCCTGCGCGCCCTCCTGCCGCTGTCCCGGGCGACGCTGGAGGCCGTCGCGAAGGGCGGGCTGGCCCATGGCCTGTCGGGCCCCTTCTCGCGCGGCGATGCGGGCGCCGTCGCCGCGCATCTCGACCATCTCGGCCGCCTCGGCGCCGACCACGCGGACTTCTACCGGTCCGTCGGCAGGCGCCAAGTGGAGATCGCCGCGGCGGCGGGGCGGCTGGAACCGGGACGGCTGCGCCGAATGACGGACATCCTGCGGGAGGGCACGCCATGAACGCTGCGACGCCGCGCGAACCGGGTGCAACCCTGCTCCGGCAGCTGGCCCTGGGATGCCGCATCCTGTCGCTGCACGGGCACGACGACTTCAACCAGGGCCAGTTCTCCGCCCGGCTGCGGGGCGGCGGCGATTTCCGGATCAAGGCCGCCCGCCGGGGCTTCGACGACGCGGCGCCGGAAGACATGGTGACCTGCCCGGTATCGCGGGAGGGCGAGCCGCCGCCCGAAGCGCCGCCGGAAACCCCGCTGCACCAGGCGATCTACGCCGCGCGCCCCGACGTCGGCGCCGTCGTCCACTCCCATGCCGAGCACGCGACCGTCTTCGGGGCGACCGATCTCGACATCGTGCCCCTCTCGCACGAAGGCTCGTTCTTCCAGGGAAGGGTCGGCCGTTTCGAGGAGACGAGCCACACCATCCTCGACCACGACGTCGCCGACGCGGTGGCGCGTGCGCTCGGCCGGAACGACGGTCTGTTCCTGTGCAACCATGGCCTCGTCGTGGTCGCGCCGACCGCCCGCCAGGCGGTGGTCCTGACATTGATGCTGGAGCGGGCCTGCCGCCTGCAGCTCCTCGCCGAGGCCGCCGGACGCCCCTACCGCACCAGCCGCGCCGACGAGGTCGAGGCGAAGCGCCGCTACATCTATTCGGACGTCGCCCTGCGCAACTACTGGGACCATGCCGCCCAGGCCGCGGTCCGCGCCTTCCCGGAAGCGGCGGCCTGGCACTCCCGGCAATAGGCGGCGACGGACCCTTTCCGCAGGGCTGACAGCCTGTTATGGTGCGGCGCACAACCGCGTCGGGGGCGGCTCATGAAAGTGATTTCCACGATCCGCGAGCTCCGCGCGGCGCTGGGCCCGCACCGCCTGCTCGGGCGGACCATCGGGTTCGTTCCCACCATGGGCTATCTGCACGAGGGGCACCTGACGCTCGCGCGGCACGCGCGGCGCGACACCGATATCGTCGTGGCCAGCATCTTCGTGAACCCGCTCCAGTTCGGCCCCGGCGAGGACTACGAGGCCTATCCCCGGGACGTCGACCGCGACCGCGCGATGCTGGAAAGCGTCGGCACGGACTATCTCTTCTCGCCCCCGGTCCGGGAGATGTACCCGACGCGGCCCGACACCTACGTCGATGTCCCGCATCTGGGCTCGATGCTGGAGGGGGCCGTGCGCCCCGACCATTTCCGCGGCGTCGCCACCGTCGTCACCAAGCTGTTCAACATCGTCCAGCCGACCAGGGCCTATTTCGGCGAGAAGGACTACCAGCAGGTCATGGTGATCCGCCGGATGGTAAGCGACCTGTCGATGCCGGTCGAGATCGTCCCGGTCCCGACGGTGCGCGACGAGGACGGCGTGGCGCTCAGCTCGCGCAACGTCTACCTGACCCCGGAGGAACGGCGCGCGGCGGTGCGGCTGAACCGGGCGCTGGCGCTGGCCCGCTCCCTCGTCGATGAAGGCATCGCGAGCCCGGCGGCGCTGGAACGGCGCCTGCGGGACTACATCTGCGAGGAACCGCTGGCCGGGATCGACCTGGTCGCGATCCGCGACGCCGACACGCTGGAAGACCCGGGCGACGCCTTCCCGGACCGCATCCTGGTGCTGCTGTTCGTCCGCTTCGGCAAGGCCCGGCTGCTGGACCAGGTCGTCATCGAGAACCGGAAGGCGGAAGGCTGACGGCGTCCGCCGTCACTCCGGATCCGACGACGCCACCACCACCCGCGGCCCGGGCAGGCCGGCGATCTCGCGCACCATCTTGGCCAGCACCGCGTCGCGAAAGCTGGTGCCTTCGTCCGCGGTGACCACGAAGGCGCCGAAGCCGCCGATGACCTCGCGCTCGTAGTTGTCCTCGAGCGGCTCCGCCTGATAGCCGGGGCGTCCGCCGCCGGGGGCCGCGATCGCCAGCGCGTTGATCGTGATCCCCGCCAGCACCGCCTCGTCGCGCGCCGCCGTGACCGGGCGGCCGCCGTAATGGGGCGCGTCGCCCGAGACGTCGATCACCATGCGCAGGCCCTCGATCCCGTTCGTGCGCAACAGGACCGCGGCATGGTCGATGGCGCCGCCGATGGAGTTCCAGCCCGAGGCCGCGCGCGGAGCCGCGACCAGCGCCTCGGCGAAGGCGGCGGCCGACGGCTCGTCCTCGACCACCATCCAGTCGACGATGACGTGCTGGCTGTCCGCCCCGCCCCATTCCGTGAAGGCGAGCGCGATCCGGCCGAGCGGGCCGGAACGGATCGCGTCCAGGACCCGCGGGCTGGTCACGGCGGCGGCATAGCCCTCGCGCTGGAAGCGCAGCTCCTCGTCGTCGATCGAACCGGACCCGTCGGCCGCGAGCACCAGTTCCAGGTCGACGGGCCCGATGCCGACGGGCTGCGCCGCGGCCCAGGGCGGGACGAAGGAGACGAGCAGGCACGCCATCGCCGCCATGCGGAACATCGCAACCTCCCTTCCCCTCTCGCCCCGGCTTCCGGTCAGCCGGTCACTGCGCCATCGCCTTTTCCCAGACATCGTGCGTCCAGGCGCCCTCAGGGGTCTCGTTTATGACCGGGTCGGACTGGCCCGACATCAGGACCCCGACCGTCCGCTCGTAGGCTTCCGGATCGAGGCGGCCGGCCTCGTCGCCGGTCTTCGTGATCAGCTTGCCGACCTCCTCCAGCATCCTCGCCTGATGCTCCTCGGTCTGGGCGCCGGACGCGTCGTTCTCCAGCACGATCTCGACCGCCTCCTCCTGGTTCTCGATCGCGTATTCCCAGCCCTTCATCGACGCCTTCACGAAGCGGGCCAGCTTGTCGACCATGGCCGGGTCCTGGAGGTTGGCCTCCAGCGTGTAGAGCCCGTCCTCGAGCGTGGCGACGCCCTGGTCCTCGTACTTGAAGACGATCAGCTCGGACTCCGGGATGCCGGCGTCGATGATCTGGCCGTACTCGTTGTAGGTCATCGTCGAGATGCATTCCGCCTGGCGCTGCAGGATCGGGTCGACGTTGAAGCCCTGCTTGAGCACCCGCACGTCGGGATCGGCGCCGTCGGTCGAGAAGCCCAGCTTGCTCATCCAGGACAGGAAGGGATACTCGTTGCCCGCGAACCAGACGCCGAGCGTCTTGCCCTTGAAGTCCGTGGGCTGGGTGATGCCGCTGTCCTTGCGGCAGGTCAGCATCATGCCCGAGCGGTCGAAGGGCTGCGCGATGTTGACCAGCGGCACGCCCTTCTCGCGCGTCGCCAGCGCCGAGGGCATCCAGTCGACGACGACGTCCGCCCCGCCGCCCGCGATCACCTGGGACGGGTTGATGTCGGGCCCGCCCGGCTTGATCGTGACGTCGAGCCCGACCTCGTCGTAGAAGCCCTTGGCCTCGGCGACGTAGTAGCCCGCGAACTGCGCCTGGGTCACCCATTTGAGCTGCAGCGTCAGCGGGTCGGCAGCCTGCGCGACCGAGGCCGCGCCGACCATCGCGGCGGCGGCCGCGAAAACCGTCAGTGTCTTCATCGTCCCTGTTCTCCTCAGCCTCTTTTTTCGCGAGTGCTCATTTCCTGAACGAAGGATGCCAGAAGGTCGTCCCCCGCTCGGCCAGTGAGATCAGCCCGTAGAAGGCGGAGCCGGCCAGCGCGGCGAGCGCGATGGTGGCCCACACGATATCGACGTTCATCCGGGCGACCTCGGTGGAGATGCGGAAGCCCATGCCGACGATCGGCGTGCCGAAGAACTCGGCGACGATGGCCCCGATCAGCGCGAGCGTGGAGTTGAGCTTCAGCGCGTTGAACATGAACGGAAGCGCGTTGGGCAGGCGCAGCTTCAGCAGCGTCTGGCCGTAGCCGGCCGCGTAGGAACGCATCAGGTCGCGCTCCATCGCACCCGTGGCCGCGAGGCCGGCCAGCGTGTTGACCAGCATCGGGAAGAAGGTCATGACCACGATGACCGCGGCCTTGGACTGCCAGTCGAAGCCGAACCACATCACCATGATCGGGGCGACGCCGACGACCGGCATGGCGCTGATCATGCTGCCCAGCGGCAGCAGCCCCCGCTGCAGGAACGGCGAGCGGTCGATCGCGACCGCGGCCAGGAACCCCGCCAAACAGCCCATCAGGTAGCCCGGCACGACCTCGCGCAGGACCGTCTGGCGGAAATCCGCCATCAGGGTCGGGAGGTTCGCGACCAGGGCTTGCCAGATCGCGGACGGCGCCGGCAGCAGCACGCGCGGCACCTCGAACCCCGTCACGAGGACCTCCCACAGCCACAGCAGCAGCAGCCCGAACAGCGCCGGCACCGCGAGCCGGGCCGCGAGGCCGTCCCCGCGCGATAGCAGCGCCATCGTCCAGCAGGCGGCGAGCGCGGCGACAAGGCCGGCGGCCAGCCCCGCCGGGCCGCCCGCCGGGGCGATGGAGACGGTCAGGGCGCCGAGCAGGAGGGCGCCGAGGGCCAGCGTCGTGGCGAGGGAGGCGGACCGCGCGTTCAAGGCCGGCCTCCGCGCAGGCGCACGACCAAGCGTTCGCACAGCGCGACCGCCGCGATCAGGACCAGGGCCAGGAACGCCGACATGAACAGCGCCGACCAGATCTGCACGGTCTGCCCGAAATAGGAACCGGCCAGCAGCCGGGCGCCGAGCCCGGCCTGGGCCCCGGTCGGCAGCTCGGCGACGATGGCGCCGACCAGCGCCAGCGCGATCGCCACCTTCAGGCTCGGGAACAGGAAGACGGTCGAGGCCGGCCAGCGCAACTTGGAGAACACCTGCGCGCGCGTGGCGCTGTAGGTGCGCATCAGGTCGAGCTGGATCGGGTCGGGCGAGCGAAGCCCCTTCACCATGCCGATCGTGACCGGGAAGAAGCTGAGATAGCCGGAGATCACGGCCTTCGGCAGCACCCCCGTGAATCCCAGATTGCCGAGCACGACGACCACCATCGGCGCGATCGCCAGGATGGGAATGGTCTGCGATGCGATGATCCAGGGCATCAGCGAGCGGTCGAGCGTGACCGCGTGGACGATCCCGATCGCGAGCGCGATGCCCAGCACCACGCCGATCGCGAAGCCCGCCAAGGTCGCCGACAGGGTCACGCCGGCGTGGTGGACCAGGCTGCGCTTGGACGTGACCGGCTTGTCCACGACCGTGTCCCACAGCTCGACCGCGATCTGGTGGGGGGCCGGCAGGACCGGCCGCTCCATCGCCCAGGTACCGGCGACGAGATCCGTGGCGCTCCAGGGCTGGCCCGCGCGCTCCAGGCGCTCGCGGACCTGCGGCGCGTTGAGCCAGACCGCCCCCAGGTACCAGACGACCGCGAGGGCGGCCAGCACCGTCAGGATCGGCAGCGCCTTGCCTTCCTTCAGCCGCACCGGCGGCGCCAGCGTCGTCGCCGCGACGCTCATGGCAACCGCCCCGGTTGCCGGAGGGAGAGAGATCTTCCAGGGTCAGTCATAGCTGTGCCCCGCGCGCAGCGCGACGCGGACGCGGCGGGCGACCTCCAGGAACTCCGGCGTCTCCCGGGCGTCCAGGTCGCGGCCGGCGGGCAGGTCGCTGTCGATCACCTCCAGGATGCGGCCGGGGCGCGGCGACATCACGACGATGCGCGACGACAGGAACACCGCCTCGGGAATGGAATGGGTCACGAAGATCACGGTGATCCCGGTCTTCTCCCACAGCCGCAGCAGGTGCAGGTTCAGCGTGTCGCGCGTGATCTCGTCGAGGGCTCCGAACGGCTCGTCCATCAGCAGCAGCGCCGGCTCGAAGCTCATGGCGCGCGCGATCGACACGCGCTGCTGCATGCCGCCGGAGAGCTGCCACGGGAACTTGCGCTCGAAGCCGGCGAGCCCGACCAGGTCGAGGTAGCGGCGCGCGCGCTCCCGCCGCTGCGCCGCGGGCTGCCCCATGATCTCGTGCGGGAGCATCACGTTGCGCTCGATCGTGCGCCAGGGATAGAGCGCCGGGGCCTGGAACACGTAGCCGTAGGCGCGGTCGAGCCGCGCCTGCTCCGGCGAGACGCCGTTGACCAGGATGCTGCCCGAGGTCGGCTTCTCCAGGTCGGCGACGACCCGCATCAAGGTGGTCTTGCCGCAGCCGGACGGCCCGATCAGCGACACGAAGTCGCCCTTGCGGATCGTCAGGTCCACCTCGCTCAGCGCCGTCACCGGGGCGTCCGGCGTCTGGAACACCAGGCTCAACCCGCGCGCCTCGACCACCGCGGGCCGGGACGCCGGCTCCGTCTCGGAAGGTGCCGGGCGTCCCGCGGCCATTCTCGCCGTCATGCCGCGCGGTCCGCCATCGCCTTGTCGTAGGCCAGCACCGCGCGCAGCAGCACGTTGGCCCCGGCCGCGGCCTGGTCCGGCTCGATCTTCTCCGACTCGTTGTGGCTGATGCCCTTCTCGCAGGGCACGAACACCATGGCCGTGGGGGCGACGCGGGAGATGTAGGCGGCGTCGTGCCCGGCGCCCGACACGATGTCGCGGTGGCTGTAGCCGAAATCCTCGGCCGCGGCCCGAACCGCGCCGACGCAGGCCGGGTCGAAATGGACCGCGGGCGAGTTCCAGATGTCGGCGACCGCGGCGTCCAGCTTCATCTCGCCGGCGATGCGCGCGATCACGGCCTTCACCTCGCCCTCCATCTCGGCCAGGACGACGTCGTCGGGATGGCGCAGGTCGATCGAGAAGAAGACCTCGCCGGGCAGGATGTTGCGGGAGTTCGGCCGCACCTCCATCAGCCCGACGGTCGAGACCGCGAGCGGGGCGTGCGCCAGCGCCACGCCGTTGATCGCCTCCACCATCCGCGCGGCGCCGACCAGCGCGTCGCGGCGCAGATGCATCGGCGTGGTGCCGGCGTGGCTCTCGAACCCGGTCACGGTGACCTCGTACCAGCGCATGCCCTGCACGCCGGTGACGACGCCGACCTCCTTCCGCTCGTCCTCGAGGATCGGCCCCTGCTCGATGTGCAGCTCGAAGAAGGCGCCGATCTTCCGCTCGCCGCATTTCTCGCTGCCGCGATAGCCGATGCGCTCCAGCTCCTCGCCGAAGCGCTTGCCCTCGCGGTCCTCGCGGCTGTCGGCGAAGGGGCGGTCGAACGCGCCCGCGAACACGCCCGAGGCCAGCATCGCCGGCGCGAAGCGGGACCCCTCCTCGTTGGTCCAGTTGACGACCTCGATCGGGGCGTTGGTCTCGTACCCGGCGTCGTTCAGGCTGCGGATCACCTCCAGCCCGGCCAGGACGCCGAGGACGCCGTCGAACTTGCCGCCGGTCGGCTGGGTGTCGAGATGCGATCCCATCGCGATCGGCGGCAGCGACGGGTCCTTCCCCGGCCGGCGCGCGAACATGTTGCCGAGCTCGTCGACCGTGACCTCGCACCCCGCGGCCTCGCAGGCCGAGCGGAACCAGTCGCGCACCTGCCGGTCCAGATCGGTCAGCGTCAGCCGGCAGATGCCGCCCTTCGCCGTGCCGCCGATGCGCGCGGTTTCCATCAGGCTGTCCCAAAGACGTTCGGCATTGATCGTGAGATTTTGCATGACGCTCCCTGTCCGCCGCGTTCCTTATCATGAAGCAAGGAGGGTGCCACCAGGCAAGGCGGCCACTCCCGCGGCGCGGACCTTCGGCGACCGGTCCGGCGTCTAGATGTTATGCACAATTGTGCCGCCGTTTTAAGCAGCATTCGCACCCCCGCATTCAGGCGCAGGACTGCTGCGCCGATCGGGTGAAGTTCAGGCGCGAGGGAAAACGCCTCAGGCGGCAGGCGGCAGCTGCGGCGGCCGGTTCACGATGCCGTCGAGTTTGTCGAAGACGAACTGCACGGCGTATCCGGTGATGAACGCCAGCAAGCCGAGTGAGAACTCAAACCCGGGATCGGCATCGCCGCCTGCCATGAACAGGAGGCTGACGAGACCTCCCAGCATCGCGCCGAGGACGACCCGCGTCGCGGCCAGCAGCAACTCGCGTGGCTCCAGCGTCCAAGCCTCGAGGTGGCGGTGCAGGTTCCGGAACACGAAGACGCATGCCCCGATGAAGCCGAGCAGTCCGGGGATGACATAGCTCGTCAGGCTGTCAAGCTTGATCCTGCTGCGCAGCTCGGTACGCTTCCATGCCCCCTGCAGGTCGGCAAAGACGCTCGATCGGTCTGAAATCCGTAGTTCCGTCGTACTCACCTTCGTCGCGGAGGGTTCGCCGACGGTCGAAGCGGTGGCCGCCGACGAAACCATGAATACCCCTCCCCCACCTTCCGCGATGTAATCGTCCAGCAACCTCTGCACATCGGGCCGGATTATCCATGGCACGAGCAGCACGTTGGACATCCTTTCCGTTGCGGCGTTCCACTCTCCCAGCTGAAGATACGTGATCGCCATCTTGCGCTTCATGTCCCATTGCCGCTCGCACAGGGCGCGAATGGTCTCCTCACGACTCGACGCATTCGGTCGCAGGTCGCCGTCGGCAGCACCGGTCTCCTGCGAACTCACCATGGAGGCCGCGACTCTTCCTCGGGGCTCGGCATCCTCACTTGCCGCACCGGCCACGTTTCCGGCCGAGCCCGAGCACAAAAATCCTCTAGCGCCTACGCGATCGGCGGCAGCCCGCGCCAGCATTGGGTCGAGCGCGGCCTGCTCGACACTAAGCTGTTCGATCCGTTGGAGAACTGCCTCGCCCGAAAGCACGTGGATCAGGATCATCACAGTGGCCAGAACCATGGCGACGCCGACGAAACCGAGTATCCAGTAGGCCCCTAGAAGGTTTCGAACCCCCTGCCTGATCCTGTCATCAGCATTGTCCCGGTCGTGGCCTGGCTTCTGATATCCCGCTTTGTAGCTCCCTCTCTCGACGAACATCCGGGTAAAGCGGATCGAACCCACTGTCGCCGGCCGGACGGTGGACGCAAGCCCGTCCACCGCCTCCAGCAGCGCCTTCCACAAAGCCGTGTCGCGAACCAATTCTTGCGGCGTGGCTCTCAGGCTCTCCAGGAACTCGTCCTTGGTCCAGGGCGCCGCCCGATCGGATCCAAACGCCCGCTCCTTACGCTCCGAGACGAAGCTCAACAGGAGCAACGCATCCTTTTGCATGGCGCTGACGGCCTGCAATAGCTCCGTGCGCGGATCAAGTGGATCGGGGCGTGAACTGCCAGTCATGGTTGCCTCTCAAGGCGCGCCGATCCTCCCGAACCCACGCGGAGGCTGGAGCGATCCGGCACCGGAGATCACACTGGAACGTTGGACATCATATCACTCTCCCGCAACTATAGCATTAGGTCCCTTTAGTATTATTCCCTCTCAGGTCCTCAAGACCCGCCCCCGTACGGAAGCCACCGCTGGGCTGGCACCGCGGGCGCGGGCCCTCGCCGGGCTATCGGTCCCGCCGCGTCGGCGGAAGCATGGCGCTCCTTCCGTCGATGCCGCCGGCCGCGAAGGCGACGTGGCCTTGATCGGAGCTGTGAGCCTGCCGGCCGCGCCGCGTCAGGCCGGCTCCAGCAGCGCCCTGTACAGCAGCCCGGTCGCGGCCATGAAGTCCGCCATCTCCATCGCCTCGCGCGGGTTGTGGGAGCCGTTGTCGTTGCGCACGAAGACCATCGCGGAGGGAATGCCGGCATTGGCGAACACCGCCGCGTCATGGCCGGCGCCGCTCGGCACCGTCTCGGTCGGCAGGCCGAGGCGGCCCGACAGGTCGACCAGGCGGCGCACCCAGGCCTCGTCCATCCGGGCCGGAGGCGAATCGACGCGGCGGTCGAACGCGAACTCGACCTTGCGCTGGGCGGCGATGCCCGCGCATTCCGTCCGCATCAGGTGGTAGAAGGCCTCCAGCGTGTCGCGGCTCTGGCTGCGCACCTCGAAGCTGAAGCCGACCTCGCCGGGGATGCGGGAGATCGCGTGCTCGTCGGGGTTGGTCGCGATGATCCCGCAGGTCACGACCAGGTCGAGGCCGCGCTCCAGCAACGCCCGCCAATGCTCGTCCAAGCGGCTCAGCAGCTCGGCGACGGCGAAGACCGCGTCGCGCCGCAGCCAGCGCGGCACCGCCCCGGAATGCCCGGCCTCGCCGCGGCACACGATGCGCTTGTGGCGGATGTTGCCGCGGATTCCGGTCACGACCGCGGTGCGCAGGTCGCGCGCCACCATCACCGGCCCCTGCTCGATGTGCAGCTCCAGATACGCCGCCACCTCGGCCGGGTCGAGCAGGCGCTCGCCGGCGGCGATCCGGTCGACCGCGGCGCCGCAGTCGCGCATGCACTCGCCCAGGCTGCGCCCGCTGCGGCGGTGCGCGGCCGCGAGGTCGTCGGGCGTCAGCAGCCCGAACAGCGCGCTCGATCCCATGTAGGCCTTGCCGAACCAGGCGCTCTCCTCGCCGCGCAGGCCGATCACGCGGACCGGCCGCGGCGGGCGCACGCCGGCGCGCCGCATCGCCACCAGGCACAGCAGCCCCGCGACGACCCCGGCGGCGCCGTCGTAGTTGCCGCCCTGGGGCACGGAGTCCAGGTGCGAGCCGCACAGGACGTACGGGCCCGGCGCCTCGCCGGGCAGCGACAGGACGAGGTTGCGCGCCGCGTCGAAGCCGACCTCGATCCCCTCCGCCCGCGCGACCTCAGCGACATGGGCGATCGCCGCGTCCTCGCCGGGACCGTAGCTGTCGCGGGTGATGCCGACGCCGTCCCCGCCGAGGCGGCGCAGCTCCGCGAAGAGCGCGGATGCGAGCGGGGCGAGCGCGTCGGTCCCCTCCGAGCGCTCCATCGCCGGGGCGGCGGTCACCACGCCACCTCGGCGGCCGGTCCTTCGGCGACTGGTCCTTCGGCGACGGCGCCGACCAGGTCGGCGACCCGGTCGATGCCCCGCCGGGCGCAGAACCCTTCCAGGCCGTCGATGACGGAGGTCAGGGCGGTCGGGTGGATGAAGCTGGCCGTGCCGACCTGGACGGCCGAGGCGCCCGCGAGCAGGTACTCGACCGCATCGTCGGCGGTGGAGATGCCGCCGCAGCCGATCACGGGAATGCCGACGGCGCGCGCGCACTGGTAGACCATGCGCAGGATGATCGGCTTCACCGCCGGCCCGGACAGGCCGCCCATCACGTTGCCCAGCGTCGGGCGGAAACTCTCCACGTTGATGGACATGGCGAGGATCGTGTTGGCGACGACGACCGCGTCGGCGCCGGCGGCCTCCGCCGCGCGCGCGACGGCCGCGACGTCGCCGGTGTTGGGGGTCAGCTTGGCCCACAGCGGCAGCGGCGTGGCGGCGCGCAGGCGCTCCACGACCGCCGCGGTCGTGCCCGGCTCCATCGCGAAGGCGCGGCCGTCCGCCTCGATGTTCGGGCACGAGATGTTAGCCTCGATCGCGGCGACGCCCTCGACCGTCACCTCCCGGGCGAGCACGGCGAACTCGTCGGCGCTGTGCGCGGAGATGCTGACGACGAGCGGCGGGCCGTAGCCGCGGTAGAAGGGAACGGTCTCCGCGAGGAAGGGAGCGACGCCCTTGCTCGGGATGCCGATGGAGTTGAGCATGCCGTCGCCCGCCTCGGCGACGCGCGGCACGGGGTTGCCGGCGCGCGGCTCGCGCATGATCGTCTTGGTCACGAAAGCGCCGAGCCGGTCGAGCGGGATCACCCGCGCCAGCCCCTCGGCGAAGGTGCCCGACGCCGGCATCACGGGGTTGGCGAGCGTCAGGCCGCCGATCCGGACCGACAGGTCTACCATGACACGGCCTCCTCCAGCGGGAAGACGGGCCCGTCCCAGCAGACGCGCCGGCTCACGTGGCGGCCCTCGACCTCGAAGGCGCGCACGCAGCAGAAGCACATGCCGAGGCCGCAGGCCATCTGCTGCTCCAGCGCGACCTGGCCGGGGATGCCGTGCTCGCGCCCAAGCCGCTTCATCAGCGCCAGCAGCCGGTTCGAGCCGCAGGTGAAGAACGCGTCCGCCCGGCCGAGCCGCACCAGCCCCGAGACCAGCTTGCCGACGCGCCCGGGATCGCTGCTGCCGTCGGAATCCAGAACCGGGAACACCTCCGCCCCGGCAGCGCGGAAGCGGTCGGCCGACATCACGAGATCGGGCGAACGCGCGCTCAGGATCGCCGTGACCCGCACGCCGGCCGATGCCGCCAGTTCGGCGAGCGGGGCCAGCGTCGCGAGCCCGACCCCGCGCCCGAGGACGACGATGGACGCCCAGGCCGGATCGAGCCGGAACCCGGTGCCGAGCGGGCCGACGACGTTGAGCCGGTCGCCCGGAACGAGAGTGGCGAGGCCGCGGGTGCCGGCCCCCGTCACCTTGTAGAGGAACTCGATCCGGCCCGCCGCGCGGTCGGCGCGGTACGTGCTCATGGGACGCCGGAAGAACGGCCGGTCCGCGCCCGAGGCCGGGCACAGCAGGTGGAAGAACTGCCCGGCCTCGGCGAGGGTCGCCGGCGCGCCGGCCTCCAGCACCAGGTGACGGTACTCCCCGTTGACCGGCAGGTTCGAGACGACCGGCAGTTCCAGTTCGGCGGCCTCGGCCTGGTATCCCCGGTCCGCGAGCGCTGTAGTCGACATGGGCGGCCTCGTCAGTTCGCGAGCAGGCGCGGCAGCAGCAGCGAGACCGAAGGCACGTAGCTGACCACCGCGAGGACAAGGAGGTTGGCCGCGATGAACGGCCATATGCCGGCGACGACCGTCTCGACCGGCCGGTCCAGCGTCGTCGAGGTCACGAAGAGGTCGAGCCCGAAGGGCGGCGTGATCATGCCGATGCAGATGTTCAGGCACACGATCAGGCCGAAATGCACGGGGTCGATCCCGAGCGAGACCGCGACCGGGTACAGCGTCGGCACCAGGACGAGCAGGATCGAGTTAGGGTCGATGAACATGCCCGCCACCAGCAGCAGCAGGTTGACCAGCAGCAGGAAGGAGATCCAGCCGATCTGGTTGTCCTGGAAGAAGGCGATCAGCAGGTTGGGAACCTGGGCCAGCGTGATGAAGTAGGCGACGAGCGAGCCCATCGCGAGCAGCACGAAGATGGTGACGGTCGTGACCGCGCTCGCCTGCGCGGTGTCGACGACGTCGCGCCAGCCCAGCGAGCGGTAGACGCCGATCTCGACCAGCAGCGCATAGGCGACGCTGACCGCAGCGGCCTCGGTCGCGGTGAACTTGCCGCCGTAGATGCCGCCCAGGATGATGACCGGCATGCCGAGCGCCAGCAGCCCGGCCTTCAGCGCCGCGACGCGCTCGGCGGCGCTTGCGCGCGGGTCGGGCCGCGCGCCCGAGCGCCGCGTCTCGATATGGACCATCGCGAGGAAGGCGAGGCCGAGCACGATGCCGACCGAGAGTCCGCCCGCGAACAGCGCCGCGATCGACGTGCCGGTGAGCCAGCCATAGACCAGCAGCGTGATGCTGGGCGGGATCAGCAGCGCGCATTCGGCGCTCGATGCGATCAGGCCGAGCGAGAAGCGCTCGCTGTAGCCCGCCCGGACCAGCTCCGGCTTCAGCAGCCGGCCGAGCGCCGCCACCGTCGCGGGCGCCGAGCCGCACACGGCCCCGAAGCTCATGCAGGAGACGACCGTCGTGTGGCCGATGCCGCCGGCGCGGTGGCCGAGGTTGCGCTGGATCAGGTCCATCAGCCGCTTGGCGATCGTGCCGCGCGCCATCAGGTCGGCCGCGAAGATGAAGAAGGGGATCGCCAGCAGGGTCGACACGTTGACCCCGCCCATCATCTTCTGCGCGATCACGATGTCGGGAAGACCCGGCTGGTACACGTACCGGCTCGCGATGGCCGGCACTCCCATCACCAGGAACATCTCGAAGCCCAGGACCAGCAGCGCGGCCGCAAGCAGCAGGAGCAGGACGAGCACCATCCGCGAACCCTCAGTAGTCCTGCCCGCCGGAGCCGGCGAAGCGGTTGGAGAAGCCGAGCGTCTCGCGCAGGTAGCGCAGCGCCAGCAGGGCGAAGCCGATCGGCATCGCCGCGTACAGCCAGGCCATGGAGACGCCGAGCGTCGGGCTCTCCTGCCCGCTGGCGCGGACGAACAGCGTCAGCTCGAGACTGATCTTCGCGGCGTAAAGCGCGAAGACGAGGCCGGTCACGTTGATCGCGAGGACGACCGGCCGGCGCAGCGGCTCGGGCAGGCGCGCCCTCAGCGCCGCCATGGCGACGTGGCGGCCGCGCTCCAGCGCGGCACCCAGCCCGAGGAACACGAGCCAGGCCAGCGCGAACAGCGCCGCCTCCTCGATCCAGACGAAGCGGTGCGACTGGGAGACGAAGAATTCCCGCACCAGGATGTTCAGGTCGTAGGCGAGCGCCATGCCGATCATCAGCGCCGCCAGCACGCCCCGCTCGCCGCCCCTCAGGAGCGCCATAAGCCGTCCGAGCATCGAAACCGTCCCCCCGTGGGTGGAGGGCGGCGCGCCCCGGCCGGGCGCGCCGCCTGCATGGCGTCAGAGGCCGAGGCGCTTCAGCTCCGCCTCGTAGACCTCGACCGCCTTCTGGCCCTCGGCTCCCGCGCGCTGGAGATAGGCCTCGCGGGCGGGCGGGTACATTTGCTCGCGCCACGCCGCACGCTGGGCGTCGTCGAGCGCGTGCTCCTCCATGCCGCCCTTGCGCAGCGCGTCCAGCGCCTGGACCTGGGCCTCCTCCTTCATCCGCTCGACCTCGGGGCGGACCTCCTCGAAGGCCTCGACGATCACCTCGCGGTGCCCTTCGGGCAGGCCGTTCCACCAGGTGGGATTGAACAGGATCACGTCTTCCATCGCGCCGTGGTCGGACACGACGAGATGCTTCTGCACCTCGTGGAACTTCATCGTCGCGATGGTGTCGAGCGGGTTCTCCTGGCCGTCGACCATGCCGGTCTGGAGCGCCGTGTACAGCTCGCTGAACGGGATCGCGATCGCCGAGGCGCCGACGCCGGCGAACTGGGCCATCAGAATGTTGCTGTCCATGACCCGGAACTTCTGGCCCTTGAAGGCGTCGGGCGTGGAGATCGGCTTGCTGGAGGTGACGCTCTTGCGGCCGTTCGGCCACAGGCCGATCGCCGTCAGCCCGCGCGAGGAGAAGCTGTCGAGCAGCATCTCGCCGAACGGGCCGCCGCGCAGCTCCTGGGCCTTGGCCCGGTCCGCCGGCATCACGAAGGGGACGTCCAGGATCGACACGACGGGGTTGAACCCGCCGAGGAAGGCGGCCGGCATCACCGTTCCCTGCATGGAGCCGAACTGCGTCCCCTCGACCATCTGGCGGGCGTTGCCGAGCTGGGAGGCCGGGAACAGCTTGAACTGCACCTCTCCGCCGGTGCGCTCCTCCACGAGTGCCGCCACCTTCTCCAGGCCGCGGTGCCGCGGCTGGGTCGGCGCCTCCAGGTGCCCGATATTCGCCACGTACTCCCCGGCGGCAAGGACCGGCCCGGTGAACACGGTGGTTGCGAGCAGCGCCGCGGCCGCCGCACCCATCATCAGAGCCCTACGCGAAAAGACCATCTCTCATCTCCTGTGTGAAGCCCGGTCCTACTTGTTTTTGCGACTTGTCTCAATAATAAGACAGCCGCGACCGCCGCGCGTCAAGGGGGGTCTTCCGCCGGCCGGGCTCGCCCCGGCGGGTCCTCCGCACCCAGTCGCTGCACCAGGCCGCGCAGCCGGGAGGCCCCGCGGGCCCCCTTGAGCGAACGCGACCACAGATCCGTCACCAGCTTCTCGTACAGCGCGACGGCCTCGGGGGCCGCGGTCACGGTCGCGATGCCGATGCGGATGTTCGGTTGCTCGCCGAGCCGGAACGGGCTGACGCCGAGCAGCGTCACGTCCGGCAGGCGGAAGATCTGGAAGGTGAGGTTCGGCAGCACGTCCTCGACCAGGCCGAGCTGGACGCCGATCGGCTCCTGCTCCATCAGGTCGGCGATGCGCGCGACCTCGCGCCGCGCCGCCTGCCGGCGCTCGGCCAGCACCTCGCGCGGGAGGTCGAACCGGCCGACGAGGCCGATGCGCAGGAACCGCTCGATCTCGGACAGGCCGATAAGGCTGACGATTCCCGGGCAGCGCCGGCGGGCCGCCGCCTTGCGCTCGTCCAGGATCGCCATCGCGCCCTCGACCTCGGCCAGCGCGTCGCGGCGCGCGGCCGGGGAAAGGCCGTCCGGCACCGCCTCCTCCAGCATCAGCCGGAGATGGCCGGAATATTCGTCCGAGGTCAGCAGGTAGGAGACCGGCTCGAAATGGGCCAGCACCTGCTCGGCGTCAGCCTCCATCTGGCGCATGCGCTCGAAATAGCCGACGGCCTTCGGGTAGTACTCGACCCCGACGCCCAGCAGCGAGGGCAGCGACACGCCCAGCAGCTCGGCCAGCCGCTCCAGGGTGTCGATCTTGATCAGCTCGCCCTTCTCGAACCGGTAGACGGCGGCGCGCGAAACCCCGAGGCGGTCGGCCACCTGCTCGGCCGTCAGCGCGGCTGCGAGCCGGTAGGCCTTCAGCCGCTGTCCTATGTGGTCGTAGCGTATCGTCATCGAAAACCTGTGGCGGGCCCGGGGCGATCCGAATATCCTCGCATGCGCCTTATCTTATTTTTTAGACGCAGGCGTTAAAATTTTACCACCGTCCGTGGGAGCGACGATGAAACTCGAGGAACTCCGCGCCTGGCTCGATGCCCAGAACGACGGGCTCGGCACGATGCGGGCCTACTACGCCCGATGCACCGACGCGGTCGCCGAGGCCGAGCGGGAAGCCGCGGCCCTGCAGCTCCTGGGCCTCGTCACGATGCGCTTCGTCGAACGCTACGAAGGGGAACCGCTCTACGCCCCGGTCGCCAAGGCGGCGCGCGAGCGGCTGCTGGACCTGACGACGCAGGCCGCCCGGGCCGCGACCGCCGGCCCGGACGCGCAGGTCGACTGCCTCAACGCGCTGGCGCGCGCCGATCTGGGGTGAGGATCGACCGGGGGCGCAAGCGCCCCCCTCTGCCTGCCCCTACTCCGCCGCCTCGCGCCGCATCGGGTTGTTGGGGTGGTCCTTCCAGGTCAGGTCGGGCTTGCCCTCGTCGATCTCGACCATCGTGATGCAGTCCTCGACCGGGCATACGTGCATGCAGAGATTGCAGCCGACGCATTCCGCCTCGATGACGTCGTAGCGCCGGCGCCCGCCTTCGGTGCGCACGGCCGCGATCGACTGGTGCGACGTGTCCTCGCAGACGATGTGGCACTTGCCGCACTGGATGCACAGGTCCTGGTCGATCTGGGCCACGATCTTGTAGTTGAGGTTCAGGTCCTCCCAGTGGACGTAGTTCGGGACCGCCGCGCCCTGGAAGTCGCGCGCGGTCGCGTAGCCCTTGCCGTCCATCCAGTTCGACAGCCCGTCCGCCATGTCCTCGACGATGCGGAAGCCGTGATGCATCGCCGCGGTGCAGACCTGGACGGTGCCGGCGCCCAGCGCCATGAACTCCGCCGCGTCGCGCCAGGTCGACACGCCGCCGATGCCGGAGATCGCCATGCCCCGGCACTCCGGGTCGCGCGCGATGTCGCCGACCATGCGCAGCGCGATCGGCTTGACCGCCGGGCCGCAATAGCCGCCATGGGTCCCCTTCCCGTCCACGGTCGGGGTCGGCGCCATCGCGTCCAGGTCGATCGACATGACGGACTGGATCGTGTTGATCAGCGACACCGCGTCCGCCCCGCCTCGGCGCGCGGCGCGCGCGGGCCCGAGGATGTTCGTGATGTTGGGCGTCAGCTTCACGATGACGGGCATGCGGGTGTTCTGCTTGCACCAGCGCGTGACCATCTCGACGTATTCCGGCACCTGCCCCACGGCCGAGCCCATGCCGCGCTCCGACATGCCGTGGGGGCAGCCGAAGTTCAGCTCGATCCCGTCGCACTGCGTGTCCTCGACCTGCGCCAGGATGTTCTTCCAGGCCTCCTCGGTGCAGGGCACCATCAGCGAGACGACGACGGCGCGGTCCGGCCAGTCGCGCTTGACCTGCTTGATCTCCCGCAGGTTGACCTCAAGCGGGCGGTCGGTGATCAGCTCGATGTTGTTGAAGCCGGCGACCCGCGTGCCGTTGTAGGTCGCGGCCCCGTAGCGCGAGGAGACGTTCACGATCGGCGGGTCCTCGCCCAGCGTCTTCCAGACCACCCCGCCCCAGCCCGCCTTGAAGGCGCGGACGACGTTGTACTCCTTGTCCGTCGGCGGCGCCGAGGCGAGCCAGAAGGGATTGGGCGAGCGAATGCCGACGAAGTTCGTGCCGAGATCTGCCATGGTCCTCGTCTCCCCGCTTCGGGCGGCCTCAGGAGGCCGCCGCCGTTCCGTTCGTCCGATCGTACTCGTCGTAGAAGGCGGCGAGGCGCGGGCACAGGGCGCGCACCTTCGCGTCGACGTCCGGCCGGAACGGCTTGCGCTCGTAGCGGCCGGACACGCCGCCGGAATGGAAGTTGCCGAAGGCGATCTCGAAGCGCTCGAACAGCCCGGGCTCGTGCTCCCAGACGTAGCGCACCATGTCCTCGTGGCTGCGCGGCAGCGCGAACCAGCCGTCCTCGACCGGCCAGCCCAGCGCCCGCACCGCGTCCGGTGCGCCGGGCCGGCGGGCGACGAAATCCTCGTAGGCGACGACCGCGTCGAAGCGGTCCCGCTCCGCGAACACGCGGTCCAGCAGCTCGAACTTCTCGTCGATCAGGCCGCAGTGGTTGCGCCAGGGCTTCGACATCAGGCTGTAGTAGTTGTCGTACGGCCGGCGCAGCAGCAGCACCGTCGCGTCGGGGCGGAACCGCTCGACATGGACGTCGATCGGGAAGCCCGTGGTCATCACGCATTTCACCAGCGCCGGCACCCGTGCCTCCAGGCGCGGCGCGGCGTAGTTGTTCGGCACGTCGACCAGCGCGATGCAGTCCGGCCGCTGCGCCAGCAGATAGGCGAAGGTCGAAGCGCCGCTCGACTGCATGCCGTAGATCAGGAGGCGCATCCGGCCCTCATTCCGCGGCGCGCCGCGCCGCCAGCATCCGGTCGATGGCATGGGCCGCCACCTTGCCGTCCTGCACCGCGCTGACCGTCAGGTCGGTCCCCGGCACGCAGTCGCCGCCGGCGAAGACGCCGGCCAGCGAGGTCTCGCGGTCCTCGTTGACCGCTATGCGCCCGCCCGCCAGTTCCAGCACGTCGTGCGCCTCGCCCGCGAACGGGGACGGCACGAAATGCTGGCCGATCGCCTTGAACACCTGGTCGGCCAGCAGCGCGAACGTCTCCCCGGTGCCGACGAGCCGGCCGGTCTCGTCGAGGCGGGTATACTCGAACTCGACCTCCTTCACCCTGCCCTGCCAGCCGAGGATGCGGCGCGGCTGGGCCCAGTGGCGGATGCGCACGCCGTTGGTCTGCGCCCATTCCTGCTCGGCGCCCGTCGCCGACATCGCCTCGGCGCCGCGGCGGTACACGATCGTGACGTCCTCCGCGCCCAGCAGGCGGCACTGGGTCGCGACGTCGATCGCGGTGTTGCCACCGCCGATCACGACCACCCGCCGGCCGACCGGCACTTCGGCCTTGTCGCGGGCCTGGCGCAGGTCGGCGATGAAGTCGACCGCGGCCGCGACCCCCGCCAGGTCCTCCCCCTCGACGCGCAGCGCGTTGACGGCGTTGTGCCCGAGGCCAAGGAACACCGCGTCGAAGTCGCGCCGCAGGTCGGCGAGCCGCAGGTCGCGCCCGAGCGCCTTGCATTCCAGCCCGATGCCGCCGATCGACAGGATGAAATCGACCTCGCGCCGCGCGAAGTCGTCCGGGGTCTTGTAGGCGGCGATGCCGTACTCGTTGAGGCCGCCGGGCTTGGGGCGCGCCTCGAACACCGTCACCTCGTGGCCGAGCGTCGCGAGGCGGTGCGCGCAGGAAAGGCCGGCGGGCCCGGCCCCCACCACCGCGATGCGGCGCCCGGTGTCGGGCAGGCGCCGGAAGGGCTGGCCGCGCCGCTCGAACAGCCAGTCGGTCGCGTGGCGCTGCAGGGCGCCGATCTCGACCGGCTTGCCTTCCTGCGCCGTGCGGACGCAGGCCTCCTCGCACAGCACCTCGGTCGGGCAGACGCGGGCGCACATGCCGCCCATCACGTTCTCTTCCAGGATCGTGACCGCCGCGCCGTGGACGTTGCCGGTCGCGATCGCCCGGATGAAGCCCGGTATGTCGATGCCGGTCGGGCAGGCCTCGATGCAGGGCGCGTCATGGCAGTAGTAGCAACGGCTCGCCTCGACGACGGCCCTGCGGCCGCTCAAGGGCGGGACCGCGTCGGCGAAGTTCCTGGCGTACTCGTCGGGGGCGAGCCGCCCCGCCGCGATGTCGGACACGCTCGTCATGACCGCCTGCTCCTGTTCCGCTGGACCGGCGCCTTGGGACGCTCTTACCGGGATACGCTAAAAAACTTTGACCGATCGGTCAAATCATTTCAAGAATGCACCCCGAAAGGGACGAAACGGTCAAGCCATGGGCACCATGACGAAATCCCCGGCATCGGACGGGCCGGAGCGCCGGCCTCCCCGGGCGAAGCCGCGCCGCCGGGCGGAGCTGCGCCGCGACATCGAGGCCCGCATCCTGGAAGCGGCGGAGCAGGTGTTCGCCGAGACCGGGTTCGGGGGGGCGTCGACCTCGCGCATCGCGGCGCTGGCGGGACTGCCGAAGGCGAACCTGCACTATTACTTCGGGACCAAGGACGCCCTGTACCGCGCGGTGCTGACGGGAATCCTCGACCTCTGGCTGGACGCGGCCGACGGCTTCGAGCCGGCGGGCGATCCGGCCGCCGCGATCGAGGCCTATGTCCGGGCGAAGATGGAATGGAGCCGGACCCGCCCGCTCGCGTCCCGGGTCTTCGCGAACGAGCTGCTGCACGGCGCGCCGTTCCTCCAGGAATACCTGGAGACCGATCTCAAGGACTGGGTGGAAGCCAAGGGCCGCGTCGTCGAGGCCTGGGTCGCGTCCGGACGGATGGCGCCGGTCGAGCCGCGGCACCTGTTCTTCATGATGTGGGCGGCGACCCAGACCTATGCCGATTTCGCGGTGCAGGTCAGGGCCGTGCTCGGCCTGGACGCCCTGGACGACGGCGCGTTCGACCGGGCCAGCTCCGAAGTCGTCGCCTTCGTCCTGCGGGGATGCGGGCTGTCGGAGGGGCGACCGGCGCTTCCGGGGCAGCTTTCGGTCCAAACGAGGTAAGCCGGAACTTCGAGCGTGTCGCCGCGTTGTATCGGTCGAGACCTGGTCAACTGAAAACGTCGGCCAGTTCTTGCCGGAGACTGATCAACGAGGCAGAAGATGCTGTATTGGGCTTTGGTCTTTCTGGTCGTCGCCATCATCGCCGGAATACTCGGCTTCGGCGGGATCGCGTCGGCCTCGGCAGGGATCGCACAGGTCCTCTTCTTCATCTTCATCGTCATCTTCGTGATCAGCCTCATCGTCGGGCTGGTTCGACGTCGCTAGCCCGCCGAGGCGACTGCCTCCACGACGTCCGGACCCGGATGGACTGGAAACGGGTCCCTGTACCCTAGCCTCTCGATGTTAGCCTCGCACCTCGGCGGCAGCACTTCCTTCGGGCGGTGCTGCCGCTTCTTCTTGCGCGCAAGGAAAAGGCCGCCCGGCCTGAGGCGAGGCGTCGGAGGGTGAGGCGAACGCCGCCCGCGTCATGCGCGGTTGCTAACCCTTCCGATAGCCAGAACGCGCGGATCGCCCGTTCGTTCCATTCCTGAATCGAAAGAAGGGGTGATGACCCCACATTCGCGCTCTACCGCCGCATGCTGGACGGGGCCGCGGTCCGCTGCCATCCTGCCGCCGGTCCAAAACCACAGCAACCGCGCCGCCATGCCGATCTCCCCCCTCTCCTCTCCCGGCGTCGAAGACGCCGACTGCATCGTCGTCGGCGCGGGGGTCGTCGGCCTCGCCGTCGCCCGCGAACTCGCCCGGGCCGGACGCGACGTCATCGTCCTCGAGGCGACGGACTGCATCGGCTCGGGCACCAGCTCGCGCAACAGCGAGGTGATCCACGCCGGGATCTACTACCCGCAGGGATCGCTGAAGGCGCGGCTGTGCGTCGAGGGCAAGGAGCGCCTGTACCGCTACTGCGCCGAGCGCGGGGTGGCGCACCGGCGCTGCGGCAAGCTGATCGTCGCGGCCGACGCGGCGCAGATCGGCAAGCTCGACGAACTGACGACGAAGGCGGCGGCCAACGGCTGCGCCGACCTGGTGGCGATGGACGGCGCGCAGGTCCGGGCCCTGGAGCCCCGGGTGTCGGCGGCGGCCGGCCTCCTGTCGCCCTCGACCGGCATCATCGACACCCACGCCCTGATGCTGGCCTACCAGGGCGAGGCGGAAGACCATGGCGCCATGGTCGCCTTCTCCAGCCCCATCGCGGGCGGCGAGGTGACCGCCGGCGGCATCGAGATCCGCACCGGCGGCGCCGAGCCGATGCGCCTGCGGTGCCGGGCGCTGGTCAACGCGGCCGGCCTGCACGCCCAGGAGGTCGCCGGCGCGATCGCCGGCCTGCCCGCGGACACCGTGCCGACGCGCTATCTCGCGCGCGGCAACTACTTCTCGCTCGCGGGCCGTCCTCCGTTCACGCACCTGATCTATCCGGTGCCCGAGCCGGGCGGGCTCGGCATCCACGCGACGATCGACATGGGCGGCCAGGTCCGTTTCGGGCCCGACGTCGAATGGGTGGAAGAGATCGGCTACGACGTCGATCCGCGACGGGCCGAACGGTTCTACGCCGCGATCCGGCGCTACTGGCCCGACCTCCCGGACGGGGCGCTGCTGCCCGCCTATTCCGGCATCCGGCCGAAGCTGGTGCCGGCCGGCACGCCCGACGCGGACTTCGTGGTGCAGGGACCGGAGATCCACGGCGTCGACGGCCTGGTCAACCTCTACGGAATCGAATCGCCGGGCATCACCGCGTCGCTCGCCCTCGCCCGCGAGGTCGCCGAAAGGCTGTGCTGACCGGCGGGCTAACCCCACGGGCCGCGTGACCATTCCGCCTTAGGGGCGTTGTCGCAAGCGCCGGCCAGGGCCGGAACTGCGCGGGACGGGCCGGATCGTCGCCGCTCCGGTCGGCCTGCCGGCATGGAACTGCGGACGATCATGGAACGTTCCGTCAAAGTGGGCAGGTGGGGAAGAGCATTAGCTGATTGGGGGATAGGATAGCCGAATGTCGCCTTGGGACGACCCGTGCCCTGTGCTAGAGGTAGCCACGAAAAATAAGGAAGACAGGCCGACATGAAGATCCTGAGAAGAATCACCGTCATTACGGTATTATTAATCGCTCCAAGTCCCGTACTGGCGAACCTTCAGGATCGAACAATAAAAGCCTTGGAACAACTGTCTGAAAGCGGAAGCGTCCGGGCAAGCTTCGAGTTGGGACGTCACTACGAGATGGGTATCGGCGTGCCGGCCGATCACGAGCGGGCCTTCGACCTGTTCTGCCAAGCGGCCGAGTCCGGCCACCCCGCCGCCGCCTACCACCTCGCCCGCATGTACCTGCACGGCCAGGGCGTCGAGCCCGACCGCAAGGCCGCCGCCGTGTGGATCGGGCGCGCGACGGCGCACGGCCATCCCCAGGCGGCCGATCTCGGCATCGAGGTCGCCGACGTCGCCGCATCGGCCGAGCCGAGCTGCCGGCGGCTGTCCGCGCAGGCGCCGCGCCCGCCCCGGGAGATCCTGTCCCTGGTCGAGACCATGGCGCCGGAATACGGCCTCGACCCGCAGCTCGTGATCGCGGTGATGGCGGCCGAGTCCGGCTTCCGCGTCTCCGTCCGGTCGCCGCGCAACGCCATCGGGCTGATGCAGCTGATCCCCGACACGGCCGCCAGGTTCGGGGTCAAGAACCCCCTCGACCCGAAGGACAACATCCGCGGCGGGATGAAGTACCTGCGCTGGCTGCTCTCGTATTTCGGGGGCAGCGTGCCGTTGACGCTGGCCGCCTACAATGCGGGCGAAGGGGCGGTCCTGCGCCACGAGGGCATACCGCCCTACAAGGAGACGCAGAACTACGTCCGCAAGATCCTGTCGGTCTACCCGCGCGAGCGCCATCCCTTCGAGCCCGGGCTCGCGGAGCCGCCGTCCTCGGTGCTCAAGATACTGGCAGGCGCGGTCGCCTCGAGGTGAGGCGCGCGCCGGTCAGCGGCGCCCGCCCGCGAGCAGAGCCGCCTCCGGCCGGGCGCGCAGGCGCAGCATGGCCCAGATCCCGGCCGCGGGGCCGAGCGCCAGGAACGTGAAGGCCCAGCGCCAGCCGACAAGCTCGGCGGCCAGCGGCACCAGGTGGATCGTCAGCAGCGTCAGCAGGAAACCCGCGCAGGTCTGGACCGTGAGCATGGTGCCGACGAGCCCGCGGTCCGACAACTCGGCGACGCTGGCGGAGAACTGGGCCGAATCGGCGACGATGCTGGCTCCCCAGACGAGGCAGAAGGCGACCAGCAGGGCCGGATGGGCCCCGAACAGGGTGCCCGCCAGCAGCGAGCACGCGCCGCTGACCGCCAGTGCCGCGACGGTCAGGGTCGTGCGGCCCCAGCGGTCGGCCGCCGCCCCGCCGGCGAGGCAGCCGACGGCGCCGGCGGCGACGGTCGCGAATGCGGCAAGCCGTGCCAGCGCGGCGGCGTCTCCCTCCGGCAGGGTCTGCGCGAAGCTGGCCTGGAGGAACACCGCGATCCAGGCCCACATCGCGTAGAGCTCCCACATGTGGCCGAGATAGCCGAGATTGGCGAGGCGCAGCGGCGGCACGGTCCAGGCCCGCAGCGCGAAGCCCGGCTCGAACCGCTGCGCCTTGGCGACGTTCGGGCCGACCTGCGCGAAGTTGACCAGCACCCCGGCCAGGACCGCGGACGCCGAGGTGGCGGCGATCGTGAAGCGCCAGTCGACCCCGCCCAGCGCGTTGAAGAGATGCGGCGAGGCGGAACCGAGGGTGAGCGCCCCCACCAGCAGCCCGACCAGCAGGCCCAGATCGCCCTTGGCCCAGGTGGACGCCAGCTTCATGCCGACGGGATAGATCCCCGCCATGCACAGGCCGGTCGCGAAGCGGGCCGCCGGGACCAGCGCCGAGGTGGGCTCGACCAGCAGGATCGACGCGTTGGCTGCGGCCGCGGCCAGGGCGGAAGCCATGAACAGGCGGCGGGGGTCGAGCCGGTCGGCCAGGCCGAGCACGGCGCTGGCGAGCGTCCCGGCGACGAAGCCGCCCTGGACGGCGCTGGTGAACAGCGACGCCGTGAACGCGTCGAGGCCCGCCTCGGCGCGCAGTTCGGGGACGACGGCGGTCGCGGAGAACCAGAGGGCCAGCGCCAGCACCTCGGCCAGGGCCAGCAGCGCCAGCGACCTCCACTTCCTTTCCATTCGCGCCACCTTCGTTCTATGGTCTGCGCCGCCAACGACGATGCCACGGAGACGGCCGGGATGCGCCACTATTTCGCCTACGGCTCGAACATGAGCCGACGCCGCATGGATGCGCGCTGCGCCGGCCACGCGCCGGTCGGCGTCGGCGAACTCGACGGCCACGCGCTGGTGATCAACGGGCGCGGCGTGGCGACGGTGGCGCCGCGGCAGGGCTCCTCGGTCGAGGGCGTGGTGTGGACCATCTCCGCCGAGGACGAGGCGAGCCTCGACGGCTTCGAGGGCGTGGCGGCCGGCCGCTATGCCAAGCACGAGATGACGGTCCGGCTCGCCGACGGCCGCCGGGTCGAGGCGCTGGTCTACGTAGACCCGGACTGCCTGCCCGGCACGGGCTGCCGGCCCGGCTACGCCGAGTTCCTGATCGAGGGCGCGGAGGATTTCCGCCTGTCCGAGCGCTATCGCACGACCTTGCGGACCACCCTCGGGCTGTGACGTCCGCCGCCAACCGGAGCATTTCGCCATGAGCACAGCCATGAACACCAAGGACATCGTCCATATCGCCCTCTTCGCGGCCCTCACCGCCGCGCTGGGCGTGTTCCCGCCCGTGACGCTTCCCGTCATCGGCGTCCCGATCACCGCCCAGTCCATGGGCGCCATGCTCGCCGGCTCGATCCTCGGCGCCAGGCGCGGCGCCCTGGCGCTCGTGCTGTTCCTGGTGCTGGTGGCGGCCGGCCTCCCGCTCCTGGCGGGCGGCAGGGGCGGTTTCGCCGTGTTCCTCGGCCCCAGCGCGGGCTTCCTGTTCGCCTGGCCCCTGACCGCCTTCGTCACCGGCTGGCTGTTCGAGCGGTACTGGGCCCGCCTGACCTTCCTGCATGCGGTCTCGTTCCTCGCCTTCGCCGGCATCGTCGTGCTCTATCCGATCGGCATCCTCTGGATCGCCGCCGTCGCCGGGGCGCCCCTCGCCACCGTGGCGGCCTCGTCCGCGGCGTTCATTCCCGGAGACGTCGTCAAGATCGTGCTGACCGCCGTCGTGGCGCTCGCGGTGAAACGGTCCTATCCCCTGATCCCCGGCATCCGGGGCCGGGAACTGGCGGGTACTCCGTGACGACGCCGCTGCCGCCGCGAACGCCATGATCGAGTTGCGGGACGTCAGCCACGCCTTCGGCGACCGGCAGGTGCTCAAGGACGTCGACCTCGCCTTGCGCGAAAGGCGGATCGCGATCGTCGGCAGCAACGGCTCGGGCAAGAGCACCTTCGCGCGCCTCCTGAACGGCCTGCAATTGCCGACGCGCGGCCGGGTGCTGGTGGACGGGCTCGACACCCGGACACATGGCCGCGACGTCCGCCGGAAGGTTGGCTTCGTCTTCCAGAACCCCGACAACCAGATCGTCTTCCCGGTCGTCGAGGAGGATCTGGCGTTCGGCCTGAAGAACCTCCGGCTGGGCCGGGACGCCATGAGCGAGCGGATCGACGGCGTGCTGGCCCGCTACGGCCTGACCGAGTTCCGCCACCATCCCTCGCATCTGCTGAGCGGCGGGCAGAAGCAGCTCCTCGCGATATCGAGCGTGCTGGTGATGGAACCCGAATACGTGGTCTTCGACGAGCCGACGACGCTCCTGGACCTCAGGAACAAGCGGCGCGTCGCCCAGGCGATCCGCGAGCTGGCCCAGACCGTCGTCGTCGTCTCCCACGACCTCGACCTCCTCGCCGACTTCGACCGGGTCATCGTGTTCGAGGGCGGCCGGGTCGAGGTGGACGACGCGCCCTCGCCGGCGCTCAGGCGCTACGTGGAGATGATGGCGTGAGCCTCGGCCTCTACTTCCACGCGGACACGCCCATCCACCGGCTGCCCCCGGGCGTCAAGGTCGCCTCCCTCGTCGTCGTCGGCACGGCGATGTTCGCCCTCTCGGACTGGCGGCTGCTCCTGGGCTGTCTGGCGGCGGTCCTGGCGCTGTACGCGCTGGCCCGGATACCGTGGCGCCAGGCCGCCTCGCAGGCGCGGCCGGCCCTGTGGCTGCTTCTGGCGATCTTCGTCGTCCAGGTGCTCGTCGACGGCTGGGCGGCCGGCTTCGTGGCGATCCTGCGGTTCGCGATCCTGATCCAGCTTGCCGCCCTCGTGACCATGACGACGCGCGCCTCGGCGATGATCGAGGCGATCGAGGCGGGCCTGCGCCCCCTCGCCGTCCTGGGGATCGATCCGGGCAAGGTCAGCCTCGCCCTGTCGCTCGCCCTGCGCTTCATTCCCGTCGTCTCGGCCGTGACCCGCGAGGTCCGGGAGGCGCAGGAGGCGCGCGGCCTGAACCGGAGCATCGTCGCCCTCGCGGTGCCGGTGATCGTGAGGACGCTGAAGATGGCGGACGACGTCGCCGACGCGATCGAAGCCCGGTCCTAGGCTCCCGCCCGCCGCCCGCCGCCGGGACCGGCGCGCGCCGCCTCCAGCAGCCAGTCCCGGAACGCCGCCAGCGCCGGCGCGTCGCCGGCCGAGGGACGGTGCACCAGATACCAGGCGCGCCCCTTCGGCACCGAGACCGCGAAGGGCGCCACGAGGCGGCCGGCGGCGAGGTCGTCGACGACGTAGGGTCCGAGGCCGATCGCCACCCCCATCCCGTCCAGCGCCGCCTGGAGCGCCAGCCCGTAATGGTCGAACAGCGGGCCGTGCCCGGCGTCGAACTCCGGCGCCCCGGCGGCGTCGAGCCACAGCCGCCAGTCGTCGCGCGCATGCGCGACGCGCAGCAGGACCGCCGAGGCGAGGTCGGCCGGCCGCGCGAGGCCGCGGGCGACCGCGGGCGTGCAGACCGGGAACAGGTCCGGCGCGAACAGCGGCGTCGCCGCCAGGTCCGGCCAGTCGCCGTCGCCGAGCCGGATCGCCGCCGTCCAGTCGTCGCGCAGCACCACCCGCCCCGTCGAACCGCCCAGCACCGTGACCAGGCGGACCTCCACGTCGGGATGGCGGGCTTGGAACCCGACCAGCCGGGGCACGAGCCAGCGCATCGCGAAGGTCGGCCCGACCGCCAGCGTCAGGACCGGTTCCCGGCGCAGCGCCGCCACCTCCGCCGTCAGGCGGGCGACCGCGTCGAAAGCCTGGGTCAGCCCCGGGCCGTAGGCGGCACCCTGGGCCGTCGGCGCGAGACCGTTCGGCCGGCGCTCGAACAAGGCGAAGCCCAGCCTTTCCTCCAGCAGGCGGACGAGCCGGCTGACGGCCGCGGGCGTCACGTTCAGCTCGGCCGCCGCGGCGGCGAAGCTGCCGAGCCGGGCGGCGGCCTCGAAGGCCCGGAGGCCGTTCAGGGACGGCAGGCGCTGCATACCCCACCCTCAGTTTTCCTGATGCCCAGCCCGACATAACGGCGTTTGCCGGATAGGCCGGATACCGTCAGCATCATGCCAGGCAGCATCATGCCAGGGATCGCCTGCGACGAGGACCAAGAATGCTGAGCCTGCCCCTGCTGTCCGGCCTTGCCGGCGCGATCCTGGCCACCTCGTTCCTGTCGGGCCTGTTCGGCATGGCCGGCGGCATGATCCTGATGGGCGTCCTGCTGCTGATGCTGCCGGTGGCCCAGGCCATGGTGCTGCATGGCGTGACGCAGCTCGCCGCCAACGGCTGGCGCGCCTGGCTGTGGCGGCGCCACGTCGCATGGCCGGTCGCGGCCGGCTATGCCGCCGGCGGCCTGCTGGCGCTGGCGGCGTTCGCGAGCCTGCGCCTCGTCCCCGACAAGGCGGTGGTGCTCGTGGTGCTGGGCGCGATGCCCTTCGCCGTGCGCCTCCTGCCCGAGCGGCTGGCGCCCAACGTCGCGCGCCGCGGCAACGCGCTGCTCTGCGGCGCGGTCTGCACGGCGCTGCAGCTCCTGGCCGGCGTCTCGGGACCGGTGCTCGACGTCTTCTTCCACGACAGCGGCCTCGACCGGCGCGCGGTCGTCGCGACCAAGGCGCTGACGCAGAGCTTCGGCCACGGCCTGAAGCTCGTCTATTTCGGCGGGCTGGCCGGGGCCGGCCTGCCGGACGCGCCGGTGGTCCTGCTGGCGGTGACGGTCGCCGTCGCCGGCACGACCCTGGCCCGCGGCGTGCTGGACCGCATGGACGAGGCCGTCTTCCGGCTGTGGAGCCGGCGCATCATCACGATGACGGCGCTGGCCTATCTCGGCCAGGGCGCGTGGGACATGCTGGTCTGACCGTCACGCGATCAGGGCGACCGGCACCGGCGGCGCGTCCTTGACGACGTCCAGCACGATCGAGGAGCGGACGTCCTTCAGCCCGGGCAGGCGCAGCAGCCGCCGCATGATCGAATCGGCGAGGTCGTCGAGGTCGCGCGCGACGATGCGCAGCAGGAAATCGTAGTCGCCCGTCAGCGCGTGGCATTCCGTCACCTCCTCGAGGCGGGCGACCTCCTCCTCGAACCGGCCGGCCTCCTCGTCGGTGTGGCGCGCCAGGTTGACCTGCACGAAGGCCAGGACGCCGAAGCCGACGGCCCGGCGGCTGATCCGCGCCTCGTAGCCCTTGATGATGCCGTCGGCCTCCAGCGCCTTGACCCGGCGCAGGCACGGCGACGGCGCCATGCCGACGCGCTCCGCCAGCTCGACGTTCGGGATGCGGCCCTCGGTCTGCAGCACGCGCAGGATGCGGCGATCCGCCTCCGACAGCGGGCGCGGCTTCGCCGCTTTCCGGCTGATAGTCATTTTTCCTCTATCTTATCCAGGTTCATGGTCACAACATGACCGAGTAGACGCCCATATGGCCCAAATTGGGCCGGATCGGACCGGCAGGCAAGAGTATCATGGTCGGAACTGACCGAAAGGGAGCCATGCCATGACCGGCAACACCAAGCCCGGCAAGACCAAGCACGGTGCCGCCGCGGGCGAGACGGCCCGCCCCGAGCGCGCGGATTGGACGATCGACCAGGGCTGGGACTCCTACACCGCCGAGGAGCACGGGGTCTGGAAGACCCTGTACGAGCGCCAGGCCAAGCTGCTGCCCGGCCGCACCTGCCAGGAGTTCGTGTCCGGCATGGCGGACCTGGCCTTCCCGACCGACCGCATCCCCGACTTCCGCCGGCTCAGCGACGTGCTGATGCAGCGGACCGGCTGGCAGGTGGTCGCGGTGCCGGGGCTGGTCCCGGACGAGGTCTTCTTCGACCATCTCGCCAACCGCCGGTTCCCGGCCGGGCACTTCATCCGCAAGCCCGAGGAGCTCGACTACCTGGAGGAGCCGGACGTCTTCCACGACGTGTTCGGCCATGTCCCGCTGCTGCTGCAGCCGGCCTTCGCCGACTACATGCAGGCCTACGGCGAGGGCGGCCTGCGCGCGCAGAAGCTGGGCGTGCTGCCCAACCTCGCGCGGGTCTACTGGTACACGGTCGAGTTCGGGCTGATCCGCGCCCCCGAAGGCATGCGCATCTACGGGGCCGGCATCGCGTCGTCCTTCACCGAGACGCGCTTCTCGCTCGACAGCCCGTCGCCGAACCGCATCCGCTTCGACCTCGCCCGGGTGATGCGGACCCAGTACCGCATCGACGACTTCCAGGAGACCTATTTCGTGATCGACAGCTTCGACGAGCTGCTCCGGCTCTCGGAGGTCGATTTCGGCCCGGTCTACGAGGCGGTGAAGGGCCAGCCGGACCACGATCCCGGCGACGTGCTGGAGAGCGACGAGGTGCTGACGCGCGGCACCGGGGAATACCACGCCGCCAAGCGGCAGGCCGCCTGAGGAAGGGGCCTGGGAAAGGAGAAGGAACGATGAAATTCACCGGCCGCACGGTCGTCGTCACCGGCGCCGCGGGCAATCTCGGCCGGGCGGCCGCCGCCGCCTTCGCCGAGCGCGGCGCCTCGCTCGTGCTGCTGGACCGGCGCGCGGAGGATCTCGCGGCGGCGTTCGGCCCCGACGGCGAGGGGCGCGTGGCGCTCGCCGCCGACCTGCTGGACCGGGCGTCGGCGGAAGACGCGGTCGGGACCGCCGCCGCGCGCTTCGGGCGCATCGACGTGCTGTGCAACCTCGCCGGCGGCTTCCACATGGGCGAGCCCGTGCACGCCATCCCCGACGCGGCCTGGGACCTGATGCAGGACCTGAACCTGCGCACGCTGCTGAACGCGTGCCGGGCGGTGGTGCCGCGCATGCTGGACGCCGGCGGCGGGCGCATCGTCAACGTCGGCGCCAACGCCGCGCTGCGCGGCTCCGCCCACATGGGCGCCTATGTCGCGGCCAAGAGCGGCGTGATCCGGCTGACCGAGACGATGTCGGCCGAGCTCAGGTCCCGCAACGTCAACGTCAACTGCGTGCTGCCGAGCATCATCGACACGCCCGAGAACCGTGCGGCGATGCCGGACGCCGATCCCTCGCACTGGGTGGCGCCCGCCGACCTGGCGGCGGTGATCGCGTTCCTCGCCTCCGACGCGGCCCGCGCGGTCCACGGCGCGGCGCTGCCGGTGACGGGCCTGAGCTGACCCGAGCCGACGGTGGCGGCGGTCTCCCGGTAGTATATACAGGCGAGGCGGTCTCCGCCCGGGACCGCCTGCCCGGAGACCGACGATGCCGCTTCCCGACGCCGCCAGCCCTCTCTACGAACGCGTGAAGGGCTACATCCTCGGCCGGATCGGGTCGGGGGAGTGGATCGCGGAGCACAAGCTGCCGTCGGAGAACGACCTCGTCCAGCAGCTCGGCGTGTCGCGCATGACCGTCCACCGCGCGCTGCGCGAGCTGACCTCGGCCGGCGTCCTGGTCCGCGTCCAGGGTGTGGGCACCTTCGTCGCCGCGACCCGGCCGCAGTCGGCGCTGATGGAGGTCAGGGACATCGCCGAGGAGATCCGGGCCCGCGGCCACCGTCATTCCAGCGCCGTCCTGGCTCTGGAGAAGACCAGGCCCGGGCGCGACCTGGCGCGCGAGTTCGAGGCGGCCGGCCTGCGCACCGTGTTCCGCTCCCTGATCGTCCATCGCGAGAACGGCGAGCCGGTCCAGGTCGAGGAGCGCCACGTCAACCCCGGGATGGCGCCCGCCTATCTGGAGCAGGACTTCGAGCGGACCACGCCCTACGACTATCTCCAGCGCTGCGCGCCGGTGACGGAGGTCGAGCACGTCATCACCGCGGTCCGGCCCGGCGCCGAGATCGGCTCCCTCCTCGGGATTGCCCCGGATGCGCCCTGCCTCCTGCTTCGGCGCCGGACATGGTCGGGGACCGCGGTCGTGACGGTCAACCGTCTCTGGTATCCTGGCGAACGCTACAGCCTCGGCGGGCGCTACCGCGTCGGCAGCCGGGGGCCGGCATCTTGACAGGGACGCCGGGCGGGCCGTAGGATGCGTTTACTTGTATATACAAGTCTATGCCAGGGAGGACCGAACCGGCCATGACACAGCTTGCCAACCGCCCCGTGATCCGCGCCCCGAGGGGGACCGAACTGCGCGCGAAGTCCTGGCAGACCGAGGCGGCGCTGCGCATGCTGATGAACAACCTCGACCCCGACGTGGCCGAGAACCCGGACGAGCTGGTGGTCTATGGCGGCATCGGCAAGGCCGCGCGCAACTGGGACAGCTACGCCGCGATCGTCGACGCGCTGGAACGCCTGGAGGCGGACCAGACGCTGCTGGTCCAGTCGGGCAAGCCGGTCGGCGTCTTCCGCACCCATGCCGACGCGCCGCGCGTGCTGCTCGCCAACTCCAACCTCGTGCCGCGCTGGGCGACGTGGGAGCATTTCCGCGAACTCGACGCCAAGGGGCTGATGATGTACGGCCAGATGACGGCCGGCTCCTGGATCTACATCGGCTCGCAGGGCATCGTGCAGGGCACCTACGAGACCTTCGCCGAGATCGGACGGCGCCACTACGGCGGCGACCTGCGCGGCCGCTGGATACTGACCGGGGGCCTGGGCGGCATGGGCGGGGCGCAGCCGCTGGCGGCGACCATGGCCGGCGCCGGCTGCCTCGCCGTCGAGTGCCAGCCGAGCCGGATCGAGAAGCGGCTCGAGACCGGCTATCTCGACCGCATGGCGACCGGCCTCGACGAGGCGCTCGACATCCTGCACGACGCGCTCGGGCGCGGCGAGGCGCTGTCGGTCGGCCTGCTCGGCAACGCCGCCGAGGTATTCCCCGAACTGGTGCGCCGCGCGGCTTCCGACCCGCGCTGCCGGCCGGACGCGGTGACCGATCAGACCAGCGCCCACGACCCGCTGAACGGCTACCTGCCCGCCGGCTGGACGGTCGCCGAGGCCGAGGAGCGCCGGCGCACCGATCCGGACGGCGTCGTGCGCGCCGCGAAGGAATCCATGGCGGTCCAGGTCCGCGCCATGCTCGACTTCCACCGCACGGGCGTGCCGACGCTCGACTACGGCAACAACATCCGCCAGATGGCCAAGGACATCGGGGTCGCGGACGCGTTCGACTTCCCGGGCTTCGTCCCGGCCTATATCCGGCCCCTGTTCTGCCGCGGCGTCGGGCCGTTCCGCTGGGCCGCCCTGTCCGGCGACCCCGAGGACATCTACCGCACCGACGAGCGGGTGAAGGAACTGCTCCCGGACGACCGGCACCTGCACAACTGGCTCGACATGGCGCGCCGGCGCATCCGCTTCCAGGGCCTGCCGGCGCGCATCTGCTGGGTCGGCCTCGGCGACCGGCACCGGCTCGGCCTCGCCTTCAACGAGATGGTCGCGCGCGGCGAGCTGAAGGCGCCGGTGGTGATCGGGCGCGACCACCTCGACAGCGGCTCGGTCGCGAGCCCGAACCGCGAGACCGAGGGCATGCGCGACGGCTCGGACGCCGTTTCGGACTGGCCGCTGCTGAACGCGCTGCTGAACTGCGCCTCCGGCGCGACCTGGGTCAGCCTGCATCACGGCGGCGGGGTCGGCATGGGCTACAGCCAGCACTCCGGCGTCGTGATCGTCGCCGACGGCACGCCCGAAGCGGCGCGCCGGCTGGAGCGCGTGCTGTGGAACGATCCCGCGACCGGCGTCATGCGCCACGCCGACGCCGGCTACGAGACCGCGCTCGACTGCGCCCGCGAGCAGGGCCTGGACCTGCCGATGGCCAACCCCGGAGGAAAATGATGGAGACGCTCGTCCTCGAACCGGGGCGGATCACGCTCGCCCAGCTCCGCGCCGTCGCGCGCACGCCGGCCGTGCCGGCGCTGGCGCCCGGCTGGCGCGGCCCCGTCGACGCCTCGGTCGAGGTCGTGCGCCGCATCGTCGACGAGGGGCGCGTCGCCTACGGCATCAACACCGGCTTCGGCAAGCTCGCCAGCACGCGCATCCCCGAGGACAGGCTGGCCGAACTGCAGCGCAACCTCGTCCTGTCCCACAGCACCGGCATCGGCCCGCTGCTCGACGACGCGACGGTGCGGCTGGTCCTGACGCTGAAGGCCGCGAGCCTGGCGCGCGGCTGCTCGGGCGTGCGCCCGGAGGTGATCGAGCGGCTACTCGACCTGCTGCGGCTCGGCGTGCTGCCCTGCATTCCGGCCAAGGGCTCGGTCGGCGCCTCGGGCGACCTGGCGCCGCTCGCCCATATGAGCGCGACCCTGATCGGCGTCGGCAGTGCGCGCGTCGGCGGCGAGGTGCTGCCGGCCGCCGACGCGCTCGCGCGCGCCGGGCTGGAGCCGATCGGCCTCGCCCCCAAGGAAGGGCTGGCGCTGCTGAACGGGACCCAGGTATCGACCGCGCTGGCCCTCGTGGGCCTGTTCGCGGCCGAGGACGCCTTCGCGGCGGCGCTCGCCGCCGGCGCGCTGTCGGTCGAGGCAGCCAAGGGCAGCGATGCGCCTTTCGACGCCCGCATCCACGAGGTCCGCGGCCAGCCGGGGCAGGTCGAGGTGGCGGCGCGGCTGCGAGCGCTGCTTGCCGACAGCGCCATCCGTGCCTCGCACCGGGACTGCGAGAAGGTCCAGGACCCCTACTCCCTGCGCTGCCAGCCCCAGGTAATGGGCGCCTGCCTCGACCTGATGCGCAACGCCGCGCGCACGCTCGGGATCGAGGCGAACGCCGTCTCCGACAACCCGCTGGTGTTCGCGGATACGGGCGAGGTGGTCTCGGGCGGCAACTTCCATGCCGAGCCCGTCGCCTTCGCCGCCGACGTGCTGGCCCTGGCGCTGGCCGAGATCGGCGCGCTGTCCGAGCGGCGCATCGCGCTGCTGACCGACCCGGTCATGAGCGGGCTGCCCCCCTTCCTGGTCGCCGACAGCGGCGTCAATTCCGGCTTCATGATCGCCCATGTGACCGCGGCGGCGCTGGCGTCCGAGAACAAGCTCCTCGCCCATCCGGCGAGCGTCGACAGCCTGCCGACCTCGGCCAACCAGGAGGACCACGTCTCCATGGCGACCCATGGGGCGCGCCGCCTCGGCGACATCGCGGGCAACGTCGCGGGCATCGTCGGGATCGAACTGCTGGCCGCGGCCCAGGGCATCGAGTTCCATCGCCCGCTCGCAAGCTCGGCGCCGCTCGAGCGCGTGCTGGCGGCGATCCGGGCCGACGTCCCCGCCTACGACCGCGACCGTTTCTTCGCGCCCGACATCGAGGCGGCGACCGCCCTCGTGGCGGCCGGCCGGTTCCGGGACGTGGCGCAGGGCCTGCTGCCCTCGGACGCGGCGTAGCGCCGGACCGGCCTCACCCCGGGCTGAACTCCAGGACGAGCCTGGTGCCCGTACCGCGCTCCCAGCGCAGCTCGGCGCCGATCTGCCGGGCGAGCCCGTCGATGAGCTGCATGCCCGAACCGACGGACGCGGGGCCGTTCTCCGGCGTGCCTTTGCCGTTGTCGTGCAGGACGAGGCTGGCCTTCCTGCCGTCCGGCACGATTTCGACTCGGATCAGGCCGGGTCCGCCGTCGAAGGCGTGCTTGATGCTGTTGGTGATGAACTCGGTGACGATCAGGCCCAGCGGTATCGCCTTCTCCGGCGCCACGTCCAGGGGGACCGTCTCGACCTCGAGCCGCACGTCGGCGACCCGCTCGCCGTTGAAGCTGAACAGCGCCGACACGAGCTCGCCGACATAGCCGCCAAGGTCGATCCAGTCGACGGTGCCGGTCACGTGGAGCTTGTCGTGGACCAGCCGCAGCGCCTCGATGCGCTCGCCGAGCGCGTGCAGCTCGTCCCGCGCCTCCTGCGATTGGGCCCGTCGGGTCCGGATGCGGACCAGGCTCGTGATGACCTGCAGGTTGTTCTTGACCCGATGCTGAAGCTCCATCAACAGCCGCTGCTTTTCCGCGACGGCGTCGCGCAGAAGGGCGACCCCGCACATCCGGCCGACGGCGGCCCCGATCAGGTTCGCATGGGTGTGGAGGAAGCTGATGTCGTCGTCCGTGTAGTGCCGCGGCGCGCGCGCGTCGACCTCCAGCACGCCGTACACCGCGCCGGTGCCGGCCACCTCGACGGTCACGTTGACGCTGGACCGGATGCCGTGGTCGCGCAGAAGCTGCGAAACCTCGAACCGGGTCTCCAGGTCGAGGTCGGGCGATACGATCGGCTGGCGCGACTGGACCGTCAACCCTGCCGCCGACCGGTGTCCGGCACCGATGACGGCGTGCCCGACGACGCCCGGCTTCCAGCCGACGCCGGCGCGGATCAGGAACGACGCGCCATCCGGCCGGAGTTCCATCATCTTGGCGCACTCGGCCCGGAGCCCCGTCGCGACCAGACGGCATCCTTCGCCCAGGATCTCGTCGAGGTCTTCCGAGCGTAAGGCGAGATCGCCGAAACGCGCGAGTGCCGTCTGCTGCTCCAATCGGATCTCGCGCTCGTGGTCGGATGATTCGGTCATATCCGCGACAATGCCTCTCGGCCCGAGTGGTTCCACCGCCAGAAGATCAGCAGGAGATCAGCAGGGAATCGGCGGGGATGTCCGGCGGATGCCGGCCGCGCGGCAGGGTGCCGCGGCCGGGGGTGGCGCGCCGAAAGGGCGAAGTGGCCGGTATTTCGGCAGGCTGGCTGCCGCGTCTGCGCCGGTACCCGCGGCGAGGGCGGGTCCGGCCAGGTCGACGCCGTGCCGGGAACGACGGGGAGGAGGAGGGAGGGATCGCGGCCCGGCTAGAAGATCAGGGCCAGCAGCCCGATCACGACGAGCAGGCCGATCAGGAATATGACTCCGACTGTACCGCCGATGAACTTCAACATGGATCAACCCCACGAACGTTTTCACGTCGACAGAAAGCGGAGGGGGCTCGGCGCCCCCTCCCTGCGGCCTGCCGCTCAGTTCTCGCTGATCTCGCCCGTTTCGGCGTCGATGCTCAGTTCGCGCTCCGCCCCGTCCTTCTCGGCGGAGGCGGTGAACTCTTCGCCTTCCTTCTGGACGTTCTCGATATTCTGGTAGCCCTGCGCTTCCAGCATCACGCGGACGCTTTCCTCGTTCATCGCGGTCTCTTCCCCCTGCGGGGCGTCCGCGGCCGCGCCGGCAGTATCGCCGGTCGTCGGGCTGGTGCCGCTCGCACCGCCGGAGGCGGCGGTGTCTTCGCTCGTCGGGCTCGTGCCGCTCGAACCACTGGAAGCGGCGGTGTCGCCGGTCGTCGGGCTCGTCGCGCCGCTCGAACCACCGGAAGCGGCGGCGTCGCCGCTCATCGGGCTCGTGCCGCCCGCGCCGCCGGAAGCGGCGGTGTCGGCCGTGTCCGCATCATCCATGAGCGGATCGCTCTCGGCCGTGTCCGTCCCCGAAGGCAGCGCGGCATCCGGGATGTCGGCGGCGGTGTCCGGGGTCTCGGCGGGCTCGGTCGCGCCCGCATCGTCGGTCAGCGGATCGCTCTCCGCGGTTTCCGCGCCCGTGCCCAGCGGCGCCGCTGCGTCGGGGATCTCGCTGGCCCCGGCCGTGGCGTCGCCGGCCGTACCGGTCGTCGACCCGCTCGGCAGCGGGCTGTTGCCGGCGGTGGTGTCCGCCTCGCCGGTGATGCCTGGGCCGGCCGTATCGCCCTGGGGCATGGAGGACGTATCCGTCTGGGCCAAAGCAACCGAAGCACCGCCCATCAACAAAGCTGCAGCAAAAGCTGAAATCGGATAGCGCATGTGAACCTCTTCTCCTTCAGCGTTCCAGAACCAAAGTCTGATATCGCCGCCGCCACTTGAACTGGCATGCTCGACCCGGGCATCTCGACGAGGAGGCCCGATGCGTGCGACGGCGAACCCAACAGGACTACGTTCGAATAGGTTCCGGGAGACTCCGGAGCTACTCATCCGGGCCGAACCGGGACGAAATGATAGGAAGACGGGACATGCAGCCGAGCCGACGCGAAGCGGAACTCGAGGCCGCCCTGGCCGAGGTGCTGAGGGAAGCGACGGCCGCCCGCGCCGCGCTGTGCGAACAGGAACTGCTGGTCCGCCTGGAGAACATCGCGCGCCGCGCCGAAGCCGCGCTCCGGGAATGCGGTGGCACGCGCGGCGGCTGATGCTAAAGTCCGCTCTATCGGACGGAAAGACGGCGAAGGGACGAGGAATGGGCGGCAGCGGCGGCTCGGAATTTCAACTGCCACCGGAGATCGGCGGCCCATCCGCCTGGTACGGTCCCGACATGGCGCGGCGCCGGGACTGGGTGGCGACGCTGTCGCCCGAGGAAATCGCCGAGGTCGAGGCCGCTATCCGCAAGACGCTCGCGCGCGGGACCGACGTGGCGGCGATCCGGCGCGACGGCTTCCCCCTGCCCCGCCTCGCGCCGCGGCTGGCCGGCATCCTGGGCGACGTGCTCGACGGACGCGGCTTCGCGGTGATCCGCGGCCTGCCCGTCGAGCGCTGGACGGTCGAGGAAGCCGCCGTCGCGTTCTTCGGGATCGGCAGCCATCTCGGCAGCGCGCGCTCGCAGAACGGCAAGGGCCATCTGCTCGGCCACGTCAAGGACCTGGGCCTCAGCTCGACCGACCCGGCGGTGCGCATCTACCAGACCCGCGAGCGCCAGACCTATCATACCGATTCCTGCGACGTGGTCGGGCTCCTGTGCCTCAGGACCGCGAAGTCCGGCGGGCAATCGGCCCTCGTCAGCTCGGTCACGATCCATAACGAGATGCGCCGGCGACGGCCCGACCTGCTGCGCCTGCTGTTCCAGCCGATCGCGACCGACAGGCGGGGCGAGGTCGCGCCGGGCCAGAAGCCCTATTTCGATATCCCCGTCTTCTCCTGGCACGAGGGGCTGCTCACGGCGATCTACCAGCGCCAGTACATCGAGTCCGCGCAGCGCTTCCCTGACGCGCCGCGCCTCACGCCGGAGCTGACCGAGGCGCTGGACCTGTTCGACGCGCTGGCGAACGACCCGGCCCTGAACTTCACGATGGACCTGCTGCCGGGCGACCTCCAGCTCGTCCACAACCACTCCCTGCTGCACGACCGTACCGGCTTCGAGGATTGGCCGGAGCCCGGGAAGAGGCGCCACCTCCTGCGGCTGTGGCTCGCCCCCGCCGCGGCCCGGCCGCTGCCGGCGGTCTTCGCCGAGCGCTTCGGGACGGTCACGCCGGGCGGGCGTGGCGGCATCCTGCTGCCGGGCGTCGTGCCGAACGCACCGATCGAGGCGGTCTGAGCAGTACCATGCGCCCCGCCGAGACCGAGCTGTATGCGCCGGTGAAGCGGTTCCTCGAAGGCCTGGGCTTCGCCGTGAAGGGAGAGGTCGGGCATTGCGACGTACTCGCGGTGCGTGCGGACGAGGCGGTCGCGGTCGAACTCAAGGCCGAGTTCGGCCTCAAGCTGGTCTACCAGGGCATCGAGCGGCAGGCCGTGGCCGACCTCGTCTGGCTGTGCGTGCCGGAGCCTCCGGCCGCGCGGGCGCACGCCGCCTGGACGCGCCGTCTCGGCGACGCCGTGCGCCTGTGCCGGATGCTCGGCCTCGGCCTGATGTCGGTCCGCCGCGGCCGGGTCGCGGTTCACGCCGACCCGGGTCCCTATCGCCCGCGGCGCGACCGCGTGGGCCGCGTGAAGCTGCTGGCGGAGTTCGCCGCGCGGGCCGGCGACCATACGCCGGGCGGATCGACGCGCCGCCCGATCGTCACCGCGTACCGCGAGGATGCGCTCCGCTGCGCACGCGCGCTCGCCGACGGCCCGCTGGCCGTCGCGGCGGTCCGCCGCATGGCCGAGGTCGACCGCGCGGGGGCAATCCTGCTGAGGAACGTCTACGGCTGGTTCGCGCGGGAGGGCCGCGGCCGCTACGCGCTGACCCCGGACGGCCACGCGGCGCTGGAGCGCTTCGCCCACGTTCTCGCGGAATGATCCGGCCGCCCGGCGTTCGGCACTTGCATGCCGATGCCGAAGGCCTCAGATTAGGGTTCGGTATTCAACAACGGAAAGGAGGTGATCCAGTGTCTGATTGTCTCGAACCGCGGGCGCTAGGCGCCGTGACCTGGATCTTCGCCTCCGAGCGGATCCGCGTCGCCTGAGGCGGTGCCTCGCGGTCCCGGCGGGACCGCGGTCTGACGATCGAAGGGCTGCCCGGTGGGCAGCCCTTCTTCGTTTTCTTTCTCCGACGGACGCCATGACCGAGATCTACGTCGACGCCGACGCCTGCCCCGTGAAGGAGGAGGTGCTGCGCGTCGCGGCGCGCCATGGGCTTACCGTCCATCTCGTCAGCAACCGCTGGCATCGCGGCCCTTACGACCCGCGGATCAACCGGATCGTCGTGCCCGAGACGCCCGGCGCCGCCGACGACTGGATCGGGGAGCGCATCGGCGAGGGCGACGTCGCGATCACCTCCGACGTGCCGCTGGCGGCGCGCTGCATCGACAGGAAGGCCCTCGTCCTCGGGCCGACCGGCCGGCCCTTCACCGAGGCGTCGATCGGCATGGCGCTCGCCATGCGCGACCTGTCGGCCCATCTGCGCGAGACCGGCGCGATCACCGGGGGGGCCGCCCCTTTTTCCCGGCA
>NZ_DASYHS010000222.1:0-10399 GCF_035998295.1 Arenibaculum sp.
ACGTTGTCCATCGCGAGCGATTTCTCGACGACGAAGCCGGTGACGTACTCCTTGCCGGCCTGCGGGCCGAGCTGCCACCAGACCCAGCCGCCGAAGATCAGGCCGAGCGCGATGTAGAAGGCGGAAAGCAGCAGGCTTTCCTTGACCTCGATCTCGCGCTGCTTGCGGTGCAGGACGCCGAGGTCGAGCGCCAGCAGCGCCACGACGACGCCGAGGAACGACAGCCACATCCAGACCGGCTTCGTCAGCCAGTCGTAGAACAGGAAATCCATGCGCGGGCCCCATTCACTTCCAAAGGCGCCGCGTCCGCGCCGTTGTCGAGAAGTGATCCGACATCGCAGTGCCGCCGCAACTGCCAGAGGGGCCCGGATCGCAAAGAGGATGGTGTCGGGCCCGCGGCCCTTCAAGGCTGCCGGCACCACTTTCGCCGCGTCCCGTGACGGACGGCCGGTGACGGACGACAGCAGGAAGCGGGAAGCGCCGGGACCCGGGCACAGGGCAACGGATGACGTTTCGGACCAATGTTTCGATCGCCGCTCGGCGCGCCGAGGCGGAAATAAGTCTCGTCATCCGGCATCAGGCGCTTTGACGCGACGATCTCCTCCTCGACGACAGACCGCGAGGCTCTCACTTCCTCGATGTGCGTGACGGAGAAGAGGGCATGCTGTTCTACGCCCGGGAAAAAGCGAAACGAGGATCGAACATGCTGAAGTTTCTCGGCGGAACGATCGGCGTGATCTTCCTGATCGGCTTGCTGGTCGTGATCGGCATTCTGGCCTTGATCTTCTGAGGATCGGGATGGGAGGCGAGCACGATCGACAGAACTGATCCGGACAGGTCCCATGAACGCGTTCCTCCGTGGCATTTTCCCCTTCATCGGCGCAATCCTCGTCGTCGCGTCGTTTCTCCCCCTGACCGAGACGAATATCTGGTGGGTGCGGGTGCTCGATTTCCCCCGCCTGCAATTCATGATCGCGCTGGCGGTGGTCGGAGCGCTCATCTTCCTGTTTGCCCGTCCCCGGCGCATCGGCGGCTGGCTCGTGCTGGCAGGCATGGTGGCGGCCGTGGGCTGTCACGTTTACAAGCTCCACCCCTACTGGGAGTGGGTCGAGCCTCGAGCCGTCGCCGTTTCCCGGTGCGCCGACGGTTCGCGCCTGCGGGTGCTGGTGGCCAACGTCCAGAAAGGCAACCGCCAGGACGAGCGTTTGCTGGCCCTGGTCGAGGAAACCGACCCGGACGTATTCCTGGCCATGGAAACGGACGAATGGTGGAACGAACGGCTTGCGCCCTTGCGCAACGACTTCGCGCATCAGGTGCAGCACGTCGGCAGCGGCTATTTCGGCATGCATCTGTTCTCGAAATACGAACTTGTCGATCCGGAAATCCGCTTTCTGGCCGAGCAGGATGTCCCGTCGATCTTCACCGACATCCGCCTGCCGGATGGGCAGATGGTGGAGTTCCTGGGCATCCATCCACGTCCACCACGCGCGCTTCAGCCCTCGACGGGGCGTGACGCCCAGATCCTCGCCGCCGCCCTTGAAGCACGGGCCAGCGCCGAGCCGTCGATCCTGGCAGGCGATCTCAACGCCGTGCCCTGGGAACGCGTGGTCCGCCGGGCCATGCGGATCGGCCGCCTGCTCGACCCGCGCGTCGGGCGCGGCTACATCCCGACCTACGATGCCCAGCAGTTGCTGCTGTCCTGGCCGCTCGATCAGGTCCTGTACGAGGACGCGATCGGGCTGACCGCTCTGGAGCGGCTGCCCGAATTCGGCTCCGATCATTACCCCTATCTGGCCGATTTGTGCCATGCCCCGGTTCTGGCCGAACGGCAGCACGCCCCCGAGATGGAGGAAGGGGATCTGGCCGAAGCCCAGACGTCGATCGAATCGGCCATCCAGGACGCCAGGGGCTAGGTTGGGCCGGCTTGTCGGCCCGTGGGGACGAGTAAAGGTCCGCGCCCTGGAGCGGGTTTCGGCTTCGGCGAGAGGGATGTTCCCGATCGGCTCGAGCAGCCTGCGGTGACTGAACCGGACCACCCATCCCAGGGTGGCGAACTCGACGGTCTCCCCCAGGTGGGCGTGATCTTTCCACGCGAGCGGGGTTGAACCGGCGGCGGCCCGCGACGACAACGTCCTCGCCGACGCGAACGGTACGAGGACGATGAGGACTGGCTTTTTTTGAGCCGGTCGCCGTCTCGCGCGTAGCTGGAACGTCGCACCGGAACGGGCGCGGGTTTCCCATGTCGTTCAGAGGTGCCTCCATGCCCAGCACGTCCCTTCCGGCCATCGCGATTCTCCTTCTGGGACTTGTTCCGGGACTTGCCGCACCCGCCGTGGCCCAAGTCGACTATGAGGACCTGAACCCGGAGCCCGATGCCTACGCGCCGCCCGTGCCGATCCCCGAAGGGCTCGCCGACGACCCCGCCGTGCGTGATCGTCCGGATGTTCCTCCCAACGTCTACCGGGCCTTCATCGGCAGGCCGGTGCTGACCGAGGACGGGCGGACGGTTGGCATTGTGGCGAACTTCGTGTTCGACACGGCTCGGGATGAGGTAACGGCGATGCTCGTCGCGCTGGGCGAGGAGGGCCGCCTCGTCGCCCTGCCCTGGGAGGCGGTCGGCGTCGACACCCGGAACAACGTCCTAGTTGCCGACCTGACGCTTTCGGAACTCGCGGAACTGCCTGCGTTCGATCCGGAGACCCTTGCCTCGCCCGGATACGAAGCCCTGGACGATCCGTCCTAGGGGTCGGGCGACCAGAACGGTCGCGCGAGCCGTCGGCATGATCACGGCCGCCGCGGATCACCGGCAGAGCAATTCCGAGCGCTTGCAGGCACTGGAGCGGCGGGCGACAATCCGGTTTCCAGCGGAACAGCGTTGGTGGACCGAATGGATCCTCTGGCCCCGTTCATAGAACACCTGGGTGCCTTCGCCGGATTCGTTTCCAGCCCGGTCTCGATCATCCTCGTCGGCCTGCTCGCGCTCGGATGCCGGGACCACCGGCTCTGTGCCGCAGGGGCCGCGGCCACCGGAGGCTTTCTGGCATTGGTCGACCAGTTGGCCGGGGCGTCGTCGGTCGGACTTGCGGCGGCCTGCCTGCTCGGGGCTTCGGCCGCGCTCGTGCAGGCCTGGGCGCTCCGGCCGGTCCGCAGGGTCGGGGCATGGCTGCGCAGCCCGGCCCGGCGCGCGCGCCGGCATCCCACCGGAACCGATGCAAGCGCGCCGTGAAGCGAACGGCCTGCAGGTTTGCGCCACTGCCGCGCCTGCCGGCGCCGCCGTCACCCGGACGCACGCCGGGGTATCGGGGACGGGCGGCCCTTTCAGCGGGAGGTGCGGGCACCGGGGCATGTCCCTTAGTGCGCCGGTAAGGAATGCCGGACAAGAATGCCGCTGCTCCGGCCGGGGATGGCACTTGCGATGAAGACCGATACTCTCGACGCTTCCGAGAACCCCTTGGGTCTGGGCGAACGCTTCAGGATGCTGAACTGGGGGTTCGTCGCCGTCGTCGCCGCGATCGGCGGCACCGGCGTCGCGCTGCTCTACTCGGCGGGAGGCATGGCCTGGGAGCCCTGGGCCGGCCGCCACCTCTCGCGCTTCGGCACCATCTTCGTCCTGATGATCGCGGTCGCCCTGATCGACGTGCGCGTGTGGCTCCGGATCGCGTACTGGGCCTACGCCGCCATGCTCGTCCTGCTGGTCGTCGTGGAGGTGATGGGCCATGTCGGGATGGGGGCTCAGCGATGGATCTCGGTCGGCGGCCTGGTCGTCCAGCCGTCGGAGCTGATGAAGATCGCGCTGGTGCTGGCCCTCGCCCGCTACTTCCACGCGCTCACCTACGAGCAGACGGGCAAGGTCCTCTCCCTGGTGCCGCCGATCCTGCTGGTGGCCGCGCCCGTCGGCCTCGTGCTGATGCAGCCGAACCTGGGGACGGCGCTGCTCCTGATCCTGGGCAGCGGCGCCCTGTTCTGGGTGGCCGGGGTCCGGATGTGGACGTTCGCGGTCGCCGGCGTGGCCGGCGCCGGGGCCGCCGTGGTCGGCTGGCAGTTCCTGCACGATTACCAGAAGCGCCGGGTCTACACCTTCCTCGACCCGGAGACCGATCCCCTGGGCGCCGGCTACAACATCGCCCAGTCGAAGATCGCGCTGGGCGCGGGCGGCCTGCTTGGCAAAGGGTTCGGCAACGGCAGCCAGTCCCAGCTGTCCTTCCTTCCGGAAAAGCACACCGACTTCATCTTCGTCGTGCTCGCCGAGGAGTTCGGCTTCGCCGGCAGCATGCTCCTGTTCACCCTGTACCTCGTCCTGATAGGCTATGGCTATCTGATCGGCCTCACGGCGCGCAATCACTTCGGACGGCTGGTGGCGCTCGGGCTGACGACCACCTTCTTCCTCTATTTCCTGGTCAACGTCGCGATGGTCTCCGGCCTGATGCCGGTGGTCGGGATTCCGCTGCCGCCGGTCTCCTACGGCGGAACGGCGATGCTGACCTTCCTGGCGGGGTGCGGCGTCCTCCTGAGCATTTCCATCCACCGCAACGTCCGCATCGGCCGGCACGGGACGGCCTGACGGCTTCCCGGCAGGCGATGGGCCGCGGCCGAAGGCCGGGACGCGCCGCGCGCGTCCCGGCCGGCCCGGATCACTCCTCGCGCTGGCCCATCAGGTGGAGCAGCATCTGGAAGAGGTTGACGAAGTTCAGATACAGGCTGAGCGCGCCCATGACCGCCAGCTTGGTGTTGGTGTCGCTGCCATGGTGCTCGGCGTATTCCTCCTTGATGCGCTGCGTGTCCCAGGCGGTCAGGCCGGTGAACACGACGACGCCGATCACCGAGATCGCGAACTGCAGCGCGCTCGACCCGACGAAGATGTTGACCAGGCTCGCGATCACGATGCCGATCAGGCCCATCATCATGAACGAGCCCATGCGCGACAGGTCGGCCTTGGTCGTGTAGCCCCACAGGCTGGTGCCCGCGAACATGGCGGCGGTGATGAAGAAGACCCGCGCGATGCTGGCATCGGTGAACACCAGGAAGATGGACGCCATCGACAGGCCCATCACCGCGCAGAACGCCCAGAACGTCCCCTGCAAGGCGCTGGCCGACATGCGGTCGAAGCGCCAGGACAGGACGAAGATGAAGGCCAGCGGCGCCAGCATCACCACCCATTTCAAGGGCGTGGTGAAGATCGGCACGTAGAGCGCCGGCGTGCTCGCGACGAGCAGCGCGACCACGCCCGTCAGGACGAGGCCGAGCGTCATGAAGTTGTACACCCGCAGCATGTGCTGCCGCAGGCCCGCGTCGAAGGCCGCGCGGTCGATGGTGCGCCCGGCGGCTCCGTACTGGTTCGGATACTGGTTGAACATGGCTTTCTCCTGCCGTGGGGTCACGTCAGCACGATCCGACGGCCGGCCGGGACACGGCGGCGCCGGGTGGTCCCGTCGGGACCGGGGGCTGAGTTCGGGAGGCTGGGTTCTGGAAGTGGTGTCCGGGCGGGAGCATCGGTCCCTCCAAGTGCGGTCACGCCCGTCGGCGCAAGAGCAGGTGAAGGAATCCGACATCGCGACTACGTCTAAGCCGCCAGAGGGGCCCGGATTCGTTATCGTACATAGATGGGCGCAACGCATCCGCGCTGTCAAGGGGCTGGCTGCCAGGGGGCTGGGCTGCCAGGGGGCTGGGCCGCCGGCGCCCGGCAGCCGGTCCCGTCAGCCGTGGGCGGCGCGGGCGGCCAGGGCGAAGTCGATCAAGGCGCGCACCTTCGGCGAGAGCTGCCGTGACGCCGGATAGAGGGCGTAGAGCTCCCGGCCCAGCGGACGCCACCCGTTGAACGCGATCTCCACCAGGCCGTGCCCCAGCTCCCCGGCCACGAGCCCGTACGGGAGATAGCCGATGCCCAGGCCGCGCCGGACCGCCACGGCGCCCAGGCGCCGATCGGGGGCGTGAGCACGCAGGCCTCGCCGCCGAGCTGCCGGGGATGCGACAGGCCGGCGAGGCCCGGCCTGTCCGCGACGAAGCCGCGGGCCGCGCACAGGACATAGGGCACCGGCCACAGCCGTCGCGCCACGTGCCGGCCCTCCGGCAACGGGCTGAGTTGGAAGGACACGTCGATGCCTTCCTCGACCAGGTCGGGCGACCCGTTGGTCAGGCGCAGATCGAGCCTCAGCCCGGGATGTGCCGCCGCGAAGTCCAGGAGGTACGGGCCGAACTCCGCGTTGCAGGCGTAATGGGGCGCGGTCACGCGTAGCGTGCCGCGCAGCTCGCCGCCGTTCGCAGTCACCGCATCCGCGGCCGCGACGATCTCCGCGACGGCCGCACCGCAACGCTCGGCGAAGGCCCGGCCGTCGTCGGTGAGGCTCACCGCCCGGGTGGTCCGCTTGAGGAGCTGCACGTTCAGCGTCCCCTCCAGCGAGGCGACGCGGCGGCTCACGGTGCTGACCGGCATGTTCAAGCCGCGGGCGGCGGCGCTGAAGCCGCCGGTCCGAACCACCTCCAGGAACACCGCGACGTCGTCCAGCCCCACCGGCATTATCCCGCTCCCGGAAAACAGACTTCTTTTTTACCGGGATTATCCTGTCCGGCAAGCCCTCGTATCATTCCGCCACGACAACGGCCGCTTCCGGCGGCGGTCAGGGCATCAGCCGCCTTCGGCGGCGGTCAGGGCATCAGCCGCCTTCGGCGGCGGTCAGACAGGACATTCCCTATGAAAGCTTTGGTATTCGATCGCATCGGCTCGCCGCTGGAGGTTCTTGAGTTGCGGGACGTACCCCGCCCGACGCCCCGGCCCGGCGAAGCGCTCGTCCGCATGGTCTCGTCTTCCATCAATCCCGGCGACTTCCTGTTCGTGGAGAACCTCTATCCCGAGCCCAAGAAGCCGGCCCTGCCCGGCCAGATCGCCGGGGGCCACGGCGCCGGCATCGTCGAGGCGGCCGGGCCGGGCGTCTCGCTGGTGGAGCCCGGCACCCTGGTCGCGTTCAGCTACCGGGACGCCTGGGCGGAATATGCCGCCGTCCCCCAGGAATGGCTGATCCCGCTTCCCGCGGGGTTCGACCCCGATACGGCCGGCCAGATCGTCAACCTGGTCACCGCGTGGGACCTCCTGGACCAGTCCGGCGTCGCAAGCGGCGGATGGCTGGCCGTAACGGCAGGAAGCTCCACCGTGAGCACGCTGGTCCTGCAATACGCGAAGGCGTGCGGCGTGAACGTCATCAGCATCGTGCGCCGCAGCCAGGCCGGCCCGGACCTGAAAGCCCTCGGCGCCGCGGAAGTGATCGACCTGTCCGTGCCGGGCCCCGGGGTCGCGGAGCGGGTCCGGGACATCACCGGAGGCATCGGCCTCCACGGCGTCGTCGACAATGTGGGCGGTCCGCTGCTGGGCGACCTGGTCCGCAGCACCGCGCTCGGGGCCCGCGTCATCATCAACGGCGGGATGAGCGCGGAACGGTTCCAACTGCACAATTTCGACGTGCTGATGAACCTCGTGGAGATCAGGCCCCACGTCTACCGCTTCTTCTTCGACCCGCCGGGGACGGAGCACCGGCCGTTCCTCGACCGGCTCGTAGCGACCTCGCAGAGCATCGGCATCCAGGCCCCGGTAGCCGGACGCTTCCCTCTCGAGGACTTCCGGACCGCGCTCGAGCTGAGCGTCGCACGCCCCGGCGAGGGCAAGCGCCTGTTCCGGATGTGAAAAGGGGCCGCCTCGCGGCGGCCCCGTTCCTCGAACCGTGCCGTTACTGCTTCTGCTCGGCCGGATAGTTCTCGACCGCACCGACGGCGTCGGTCTGCGGCAGCGGATCGATGCGCACCAGGGCCTCCGCGCCGGCCGGGGTCTCGACCAGGGCGAAATAGCTCTCGCCGAGTTTGTCGATGTCGATCAGCCGGCTGAAGCCCATCTCGCCGAAGCGGTTGAGCAGTGTCGTCTGGACCAGTTCCAGAGTGGTCTGCTCGTCACCCTGCCGCTCCCGGATCCGCGCCTGCGTCTCCTCGCTGAGCGGGAAGCGGTACAGGGGGATCGACTCCGCCTGGCCGGCGAAATCGCCCGACGGCTGCCCCATCTCCGAAGGCACGGCCGCGCCCGGCGTGGTGCCGACCGGCCCGCCGTCCGTCGTCTGGGCCAGGGCGGGGGCGGCGCCGAGCGCCGGCAGCAGGATGCAGGCGGCGGCAAAGGTCGATGCGATGTTCATTTTCATTGCTCGAAACTCCATGTCAGTGGCGTATCGGGGATGGTCTCGGGGGTTGTCCCGAACCTGCCGGTAAGACCAACCGGAACGGGAACGGGCAGTTCCGAAAACGGCTGTTTCGGGTGCGCCGCCCCGCCGGCCGCCGGGAAATACCCCTGCCGTCAGAACAGCCCTTCCTCCTCGTAGAGCGAGGACGACGACGACCATTCGTCGGAACCGACGACGCCATCGCCATCGTCGTCCCAGCCGGCGTGGGTCGCCTCGTAGAACTCGGTCTCCTCGAACCAGCCGCTGTCGTTCGCGTCGTAGCGCTCGAACGTGCCGGCCTGCTCGACGCCGGTCGTGAACTCGTCCTCGCTCAGCGACCCGCTGCGGTCGTCGTCCCAGTCCTGGAACAGGCCTTCCTCGTCGCCGAACCAGCCGTTGGAGCGCTCGAACTCGCTCCTGGTCACCTGGTTGTCGTCATCGGCGTCCCAGGTCGAATACAGGTTGGCGGCGAACTCGTCGCTGCTGACGCGCTGGTCCTGGTCCGTGTCGAAGCTCTCGTACATCCCAGCGGCGGCGGCGCGCTCGCGGAACGCCCGGCGGTCCAGCCCCCGTGCCCCGTTCTCCCGTACCCCGGCGTCGGCGACGCCGGTCCGGGTCGTGAGGCCGAACTCCGCCGAGGTGACCGCTCCGTCGCCGTCGGCGTCGATCTGCTCATAGAGGCCGGACCGGCCGAGCGCGGTGCGGAACTCGTTCCTGGAGATCCGGCCGTTGCCGTTGCGGTCCCATTGCGAGACGTCCAGGTTGAGGTCCTCTTCGCCGAAGTAGTGGTCCATTCCGCGGTCCCACTCGGCGACGCTGAGCATGTTGTCGTTGTTGGTGTCGAACTCCGGGTAGAGCGCCATGGCCAGTTCGCCGACGCTGAACTGGGCGTCGCTGTTGGCGTCGTAGGGCGCGAGATTCGTGGCGGAGTTCCACCCCTGCGCCGATACCGAGCCCTGCGACCGGGCCATCGCCGGACGGTTGACGTCGAGCGTCCGGCCGCCATAGCGGACGGCGTTGGCCTGGAGGATGATCCGCTGCCCGCCGATCGTGACCGGCCGGCCCCGGACGGCAAGCTGTTCGCCCTGGCGCAGCCTGATCCCCAGCCTTTCGGTGCCGAGGTCGGCGACGACCCGGTTGCCCTGCTGCGTCCGGAGCAGGACCAGCGTCGCCGGCCGCTCGCTCCCGCGCACCTGGACCCGGCGGACGTCCTGGATCGTGCCTCGGACCTGGCGATATTCCATCGGTGCCCGCTGGGCCTGGGCGGACTGCGCCGCCTGGCCGCGGTCCCCGGCCTGGTTGCCCTGCTGGCGCTGCGCCTGCTCCTGATTGCCCTGGGACTGATTGGTCTGGCCGGGCTGCATCTGCGCCTGGTTGCCCTGGGCGTAGGCGCCGCCGCCGAGAGCCAGCGTCGAGACCGCCACCATCAGGGCGAATCGGGTCATACGGCGTTCATGGGTCATGATTTTTCTCTCCTGGATCGGGATGTCCGGGGGGTGATGTCCGGGGGGTGCCGGATAAGGTTCAGGCGGGTGCGGACACTCGATCCGTCACCACCAGTCTCCCCATCCCCCCTCTTCCTCGAAGTCGTCGCCGTAATAGGCTCCGACATCCTCCTCCTGCTCGCCGAAGAGGCCTCCTTCCTCCTCCTCGCCGAAGGCCTGCTCCTCCTCGCCGAAGCCTTCCTCCTCGCCGAAGGCCTGCTCATCCTCGCCGAAGCCTTCCTCTTCGCCGAAGGCCTGCTCCTCTTCGCCGAAGCCTTCCTCTTCGCCGAAGGTCTGCTCCTCTTCGCCGAAGCCTTCCTCGTATTCGGCGTAGGCTCCCTCGTCCTCCCACCACTGCGCGAAAGCGGTTTGAGGCGTGGCGGCCAGAATAATGGCAGTGAATCCGGCACTCACTCCCATCAAGAGATGCTTTTTCAATCCGGGCATTTCTATATCCCCTCTGTCATGTCAGGATTGTTGTTGACCCGCATGCCTCAGCAATACCGGTCACCTCCCAACAGGTTCTTCAGCTGGTGATTACCCTGTCCAGACAGGGTATACCGGTCGTATAGGCGAGACAGAGAGGACACCGGGGCGGACGGGCCCGGGGCCGGCCGCTAGCCGGCGGCCGGCCCGTTCGCGGACGCCTTGATCCAGACCGGGGTCGCGGGCCGGAACTCGGACTCTCCCGTGAGCAGCGGCGCCACCTCCGCCTCGTAGGCC
>NZ_DASYHS010000238.1:0-28031 GCF_035998295.1 Arenibaculum sp.
GGGCCGTCCAAACCCAGGCGGCGTGACACGCTTCCACGCCGCACGATCCGGTCCGGGGGGCATGCCCCCCGGACCGGATCGTGAACGAAGCGGACAACTCACTTGTTACGGCCGCCGGACAACTTGACTTGTTAGCGACAGTGGGCCGGTTTCAGAGCGTGGCCCGCTGCTCGAAACTGTCCCCCGGGTCGGCCGCCGGTTCCACGTCGATGGTGTCCACCCGTGCGAGGCAGGGACCTTCCCGGCATGCCACCACCATGGCGTCCACCGCCGCCGGGTCGCCGGCGAACACCGCCTCCACCGTGCCGTCCGCCCGGTTGCGCACCCAGCCGGACAGGCCTCGCGCTCGCGCCTGATCGACGGTCCAGCCCCGGAACCACACGCCCTGGACCTTGCCGGAAACGACGACCCTGACCGCCTTGCGCTCCATCGCCGTCATCGCCTCCCGCGTCCCGTCGAGCCGAACAGCCCCATGGCGTAAGCGGCATGCAGGGCCAGGGGCGCGCCCCAGCCGACCAGCAGGAAGACGAACCAGGGCCGGTCCGGCGTGAGGACGAAGTTGACGGGGACCAGCACGATCATCACCAGGAAGAAGACGATCAGATGGTTCAGGAAGCCGCGCAGGCGCCCGCGGCCGCCATCACCGTCGCCGCCAGGGGCGCCGCCAGGGTCGCCATCGGCCTCGCGGCCCGGTTCGTTCTCCGACATCGTCATCCGCGCGCTCCGTCGGGGCCGGTCAGTCTTCCTCGAGCAGCGTCGCGAGCTTGAGGGCCAGGCCCATCGAGCCCGCGACCTTCAGCCGCCCGGTGGCGAACGCCAGGGTCGGGCTCAACTGCCCGCTGATCATCCGGTCGAAATTGTCCATCGTCATACGGATCGTGGTATCGGCGTCCCCGGTTCCGCGCGTCAGCGTCGCCGGGCTGCGCGACGCGTCGAGCAGCAGACTGCCGTCGCCGCCGAAGTCGAACAGCGCCGTGCGGCCGAAGGAACGGAAATGGGGAAGCCTCTGCTTCATCTTGGCTTCGAGTTGGTCGAGCGTCATGGCGTCAGGCCCCGTGCAGTCGCTGCGGGCCTGATAGCGGCCCCGGCAGGGATTGGCAAGCGCGCGGCAGGGCGGCACGGCAGGGTAGCGCGGCTCATCCGGCCCGGAGCAGGTCGAGGAAGCGGCGCGTACCCAGGATGTCGGCGCGGATCATCTCGCGCCGCCGCGCCGCCTCGGCGTCCTCGCCCCATTGCTCGATCTGGAACGTCTCGTCGAGCTGGGACGCCTCGAACGCCTCCTCGGCCGAAACCCGGCCGTCGTGCAAGGCCAGCGCCAGGACCAGCGAGCCCAGGACCGCGGTCGCGTTCTGCACCCCCGACAAGGTCATGTCGTCGAGCGCCTCCACCGCCGCGCGCAGCGCCTGGATGGCGCCCTGCGGCTGCTCCACCGGCATCAGGCCCGCGCGTACCGCGAGACGGGCGTCGTAGCGCAGCGCCGCCCAGTCCAGGATCGGCTGCCACACCCGGGCCTGGCGTTCCTGGAGCGCCGGCTGGGCCTCGTCGGCGCGGTAGCACAGCAGGTCGGTCCCGGCGTAGCGGACCACCCCGTCGACGATCGCGTCGCGGGCAGGCGCCACCCGATCCACCGCCGTGCTCGCGAGCTGCATCAGCGGCATCGCGTCGGGCCGCACCTCTTCGTCCTGGGCGTCCCATTCGGCCGCGATGGCGTCCGCGAGCGCCTTCTGCCGCAGGACGAGCGGAGCCCGCCCCGGCGTGCGCAGCGGCCGGCCGTCGAGGCGGACCTCCCACCCTTCGCCCGGCCCCATCTCGGCGACGGCGACGGTCTTGTAAACTCTCTTCATGTCCGAGTTCCCATCGGCTGCAGAAGCCGGCGGACGGCGCCCGGCACCTCCCCGCAGGTCCGGCAGATCGCCTGGGCGCCGGCGGCCGCCAGCTCTTCCGGCTCGTGATAGCCCCATGCCACGCCCACCGCCCCGACGGCGGCGCTGCGCGCCATCCCCATGTCGTAAGTCGTGTCGCCGATTACCACCGTGTCCCCCGCCCCGGCGCCGGTCTCGGACATGGCCCGCAGGACCATGTCGGGGTCCGGCTTGCCCGCGCAGTCGTCGGCGGTCTGGAGCGTCACGAAACGGCTGCGCAGGCCGTGGCGCTCCAGCGTCGACAGCAGGCCGCGGCGCGACTTGCCCGTGGCGATCCCGAGCAGGACGCCCTCGGCGTCGAGGTCCTCGATCGCCGCCGCGATGCCCGGGAACAGCGGCTCCTCCAGCTCCCCGCGCAGCCGGCTGTCGCGGAACGCCGTCTTGTAGCGCTCGGCCAGGGTCAGGTGGAGGTCGGGCGGGCCTTCGGGCAGCAGGCGCGCGACCGCGTCGAGGACGGAGAGCCCGACGATGCGCCGGACCGCGTGCGGCTCCGGCTCGGGCAGGCCGCAGGACCGCCAGGCCGACGCCATCGCCGAGACGATCGCATGCTGGCTGTCGACCAGGGTCCCGTCGCAGTCGAAGATCGCGAGCCGCAGGCGGCCCGGCGCGGATGCCGGCTCGCCGCTCATTCGGCGTCCGCGAACGGATCGCCGCGCTCCTCCCGGTCGAAGCCGAAATAGCCCCAGGTCCGTTCCATGTGCGCGGGCAGCGGCGCGCTCACGTCGATCGCCCGGCCGCCGCGGGGATGCGGGACGATGATGCGCCAGGCGTGCAGGTGGAGCTGGCGGGGAAGGTCCGCCCCCGCGATGAAGGCCTCCGCCCCGCCGTACTTCCCGTCGCCGAGGATCGGCGTGCCGATCGCCGCCATGTGGACGCGAAGCTGGTGGGTCCGGCCGGTCAGCGGCCACAGCGCGACCCTCGCCGCCCGCTTGCCCGCGGGCTCAAGCACGCTGTAGAGCGAGACGGCCTTGCGGCCCTCCTCCTCGTCATGGGCGACGCGCTCGCCGCGGGGGCCCGTCTCCTTCGCCAGCGGGGCGTCGATGCGGCCCTGGAACGGCCGCGGGACGCCGACCGTGACGGCCCAATAGTACTTGCGGGCGGTCTTGCCCCGGAACGCCTCGGCGAGCCGGCTGGCCGCGAAGGCGGTGCGCGCCAGCAGCAACACGCCGCTGGTGTCCTTGTCGAGCCTGTGCACGAGGCGGGGACGCTCCGCCGCGTCGAAACGCAGCAGGTCGAGCATCGCGTCCAGATGCTTCGTCGTCCCGGTCCCGCCCTGGACCGCCAGGCCAGCCGGCTTGTCGAACGCGATCACGTCGTCGTCGCGCCACAGCACGCGGGCGAGCAGCGCCCTGGCCTCGGCGTCGCTGACCTTGAGCCTGTTGAGCCTGTCGGGCGGCCGGTCGCCGGCGTGCCGTCCTTCGGGCTCCTCGCCGAGCGGCGGCACCCTGACCGACTGCCCGGGCTCCAGCCTGGCATTGGCCTTGGCGCGCTTGCCGTCGACCCGGATCTGGCCGGTGCGCAGCAGCCGCTCCAGGTGACCGTGGCCGAGGTGGGGGAAATGTCGCTTGAACCAGCGGTCGAGCCTGATGTCGGCCTCGTCCGCCGCGACCACTCGCGTCTGAACCTCGCTCACGCCACCCGTTCCGTTTCATTGCCCGCCCGGCCTTGGGCGGGCGGGCACACTATAGGGCGGCGGGACCCGTCCTGTCGCCCCGCCGAATGGCGCCGGTGCCGATACCGAGGCCGACGCCGAAAATCCAGCCGTCCCGGCGGCGGGACCGCTCGTCCAGGCGGCAGGGCCGCCAGGCCGATGCCTCCGCGGCGAGGCGGCGCAGGCCCGCCGCCGACACCAGCGCGTCGGCCTGGTGGTCGTCGGGGGCGCCGCCCGTCCCGGTCGGGCGCGAGCCGAGGCGCGCCAGGCAGCCGTCGAGCGCCGCCCGGTCCCGGACCTTGCGCGTGCCGAAGCCGGCGAGCCGCAGGAAAAGACGGGGATAGATCTCGACGCAGACCAGGCGGTCCGCGGTCTCGGCCTCGAACGGCCATATCGCGACGTCGCGCCCGAGATCGTGCCTGAGCCGGCGCAGCACCCGCATTCCCGCAAGCGCGCCGCGGCCGACCTGCTTGCTGCCGATCAGGTGGTAGGGGCTCTGCGGATGGCCGAGGCCTTCCTCCATGCACACCCGCTCGGTCTCGCGCCGGGCGTCCACGTATCCGGCCGGCCGCGGGCCCCGGACCCAGAAATCGGCCGCGAAGGGCGCGGTTTCGACGAAGGGGCTGCCCAGGAAGTCCGGGGCGTCCCCGCAGGCCCGCTCCACAAGGTCCCAGAGGTCGAAGGCGCCCGCCGCCCCGGGATCGGCGAAATGGCGCCCGGCCTTGGCGAAGGGGAGCGAGAACGCGAAGTCGAACCCGGCCAGCACCCGGCCGGGAGCGTCCCGCCGCAGCCAGTCGAGCACGGCGCCGCGCGACCACCAGCCGTCCGGAGCCGGGACCAGCCGCGGCGCCTCGTCGCCCGGGCCGCATTGCGCGACGGCGATGCCCCGGTACCGGCTGCCTCTGGCGCCGGACCAGTCGATGGCGACGAAACGGTCGAATTCGGGACTCATTGCGCCGGAGGTTCTATCGCGCGCCGGACGGCGGGGGAAGCCCCCGCGCCGGGCCGCGGGGCGCGCCCCGGGACAAATTTGCGGCAATCTCCCGGCCGCGCATCATATGTATCCGGAACGCAGGCACGATCGCGGAGTTGGTGACGATGATGACGAAACGGCATTTCCTGCTCGGCAGCGTCGCGGCGCTCGGCGCCGGCATGGCCGCGAGGCTGGGCGCCGGCACGCCGTCGATGGCGGCGCCTGCTCCTTCCGGCGGCTTCGACGTCGTGAAGACCGACGCCGAATGGCGGCGCACCCTTACGGCCGAACAGTACCGCGTCCTGCGCGATCACGGCACCGAGCGGGCCGGAACCAGCCCTCTCGACCATGAGAAGCGCAGCGGCCTCTTCAACTGCGCCGGCTGCGCGCAGCCGGTGTTCTCCTCCGAGGCCAAGTACGACAGCGGCACCGGCTGGCCCAGCTTCTTCAAGCCGTTGCCGCAAGCGGTCGGCACGTCCGAGGACCGCAGCTGGTTCGCGGTCCGCACCGAAGTGCATTGCGCGCGCTGCGGCGGGCATCTCGGCCACGTCTTCGACGACGGCCCCGAACCGACGGGGCTGCGCTACTGCATGAACGGCGTCGCGCTCGACTTCGTGCCGGCCTGACGGCCGTTCCCGGAAGGAGGTTCCATGATCAGACCATTGCTCCTGGGTCTCGGCCTGAGCGCCCTGCTCGCCGGCCCGGCCGCGACGGCGGCGGGCGCGCAGACGCCGGGGACCGGACAGGCGGCCGGAACCGAACAGGCGACCGGAACCGAACAGACGACTGCCGTCTTCGCCGGAGGCTGCTTCTGGTGCGTCGAGGAAGCCTTCGACAAGGTGGAAGGCGTGACGGAGACCGTCTCCGGGTTCACGGCGGGCACGGTTCCGAACCCGTCCTACGAACAGGTGTCGGCCGGCGGCACGGGCCATGCCGAAGCGGTCCGGGTACGCTACGATCCCGACGTGGTGGGCTATTCCGAGCTGCTCGACGTGTTCTGGACCAATGTCGACCCGTTCGACGGCGGCGGCCAGTTCTGCGACCGGGGCGACCAGTACCGGAGCGCGCTGTTCCCGATCGGCGATGAGCAGCAGCGCCTCGCGGAGATTTCCAAGCAGGCCGTCAAACGGCGCTTCGACCAGCCCGTGGCGACCGGGATCGAGGCGGCCGCGCCGTTCTTCGCGGCGGAAACCTACCACCAGGACTATCACGAGAAGAATCCGCTCACCTACGCGTACTACAAGTGGCGGTGCGGACGCGCGGAGCGGCTCGAGACCGTCTGGGGCGAGGCCCCGGCCGGTCCCGCCGTCGCCCTGACCGAGGAAGGCCAGGCGACATCCGCGCAGGGCGAGCAGACGGCTCGTCCGTAGGCGGCGCGGTGGCCGCCCGTCATTCCTGCGGGCGGTCCCGCAGCTTCGACCAGTAATCGATGCGCTTGCGGATCTCGCGCTCGAAGCCGCGCTCGACCGGCTGGTAGAACTGCTGGCGCGCCATCGCGTCCGGGAAGTAGTTCTGGCCGCTGAAGCCCTCGGGGGCGTCCGGATCGTAGCGGTAGCCCTTGCCGTAGCCGAGGTCCTTCATCATCCGCGTCGGCGCGTTCAGGATGTGCATCGGCGGCATCAGCGAGCCGGTCTCGCGCGCCGCGCGCTGGGCGGCCTTGAAGGCGACGTAGGCGGCGTTCGACTTCGGCGCCGTCGCCAGGTAGATCACGCATTGGGCGAGCGCCAGCTCGCCCTCCGGGCTGCCGAGCCGCTCGTAGGCGTCCCAGGCCGAGATCGTCTGGCCGAGCGCGTCGGGGTCGGCGAGGCCGATGTCCTCGACCGCCATCCGGACCAGCCGGCGCGCCACGTAGCGCGGGTCCTCGCCGCCGGCCAGCATCCGCGCCAGCCAGTACAGCGCCGCGTCGCAGTCCGAGCCCCGGACCGACTTGTGCAGCGCGCTGATCAGGTTGTAGTGCCCCTCCTGCCCCTTGTCGTACAGCGGTGCGCGCTTCTGGACCGTGGCCGCCAGCGCCGCGACGTCGAGGACGCGGCCGGCATCGACCGCGAACACCTCCTCGCACAGGTTCAGCAGGTAGCGGCCGTCGCCGTCGGCCATCGCCTTCAGCGCCGACCGCGCGTCGCCGTCCAGCGGCAGCGGCCTGCCCATCTCCGCCTCGGCGCGCGCCAGCAGCCGCTCGAGCGCGGCATCGTCCAGGCGGTTGAGCACCAGCACCTGGCAGCGCGACAGCAGGGCCGCGTTCAGCTCGAAGGACGGGTTCTCGGTCGTCGCCCCGACCAGGGTCACCGTGCCGTCCTCGACGAAGGGCAGGAAGCCGTCCTGCTGGGCGCGGTTGAAGCGGTGGATCTCGTCTATGAACAGCAGCGTGCCGCGCCCGCCCACGCGGCGCTGACGGGCCGCCTCGAACACCTTGCGCAGGTCGGCGACGCCGGAGAAGACGGCGGACAGCGGCTCGAAGTGAAGGTCCGTCCGCTCCGCCAGCAGGCGCGCGACCGTCGTCTTGCCGACGCCGGGCGGGCCCCACAGGACCATCGAGGCGATGCGCCGCGCACGCAGCATGCGGGCGAGCGGCCCGTCGCCGGTCAGCAGGTGCTCCTGCCCGACCACGTCCTCCAGGCGCTCCGGCCGCAGCCGGTCGGCGAGCGGACGGGGGGCCGACGCATCGAACAGTCCCGGGTTCATCCCACCACCTGCACGCTCAGCACCCTCTCGCCCCGCCGGATCGCCACGGTCCATCCGCCCCTGCCGCCGAGCTGGCGTTCCAGGGTCCGGACGTCCGTCACGTCGCGGTCGTTGATGCGCAGGACGACGTCGCCCGGCTCGAGCCCGAGCCGGGCCGCCGGGCTGCCGCGCGCGACCGACAGCACGACGACGCCCTGGGCTGCGCCCTCGAACCGGATCTCCTCGGCCAGGGCGGGAGACAGGTTGGCGACCGTGGCGCCCGTAAGGGGATGCCGGCCGCCCAGGACCGTGGTGTCGCGGGGCGGGTCCTCCGGCGGCGGGCCGACGGTGACCGCCACCTCGCGAACGATCCCGCCGCGCGCGACCTCGAGCACCGCGCGGCCGCCGGCCGGCAGGGTGGCGATGCGGTAGCGCAGCGCTTCCAGCTCGTCGACGGGGCGGCCGTTGACCGCGGCGATGACGTCGCCGACGCGCAGCCCCGCCGCCACCGCCGGGCTGCGCGGGTCCAGCCCGTTCACCAGCACGCCCGCCGGCCGGGCGAGCCCGAGCGAGGCCGCGATGTCGGCCGTCACCGGCTGCCCGGACACGCCGAGCCAGGGCCGGACCAGCCGGCCGCCGTTGCCCACCGCGTCGACGACGGTGCGGACCATGTTGGACGGCACGGCGAAGCCGATGCCGTGGTTGCCGCCGGAGCGAGAGAAGATCGCGGTGTTGATGCCGACCAGCCTGCCGTCCATCGCGACCAGCGCGCCGCCGGAGTTCCCGGGGTTGATCGCGGCATCGGTCTGGATGAAGAAACTGTAGTCGCCGATCCCGACCGCGGTCCGGGCCACCGCCGAGACGATGCCGCTGGTGACGGTCTGGCCGACGCCGAAGGGGTTGCCGATCGCCAGCACCAGGTCGCCGACCTCCAGCTCGTCGCTGTCGCGCAGATCCAGATAGGGCAGCGGCCCGCCGCCGGGCGACTCGATCCTGAGCACGGCGAGGTCGGTGCGCTCGTCCGAGCCGACGAGCCGCGCCTCGAACTCGCGGCGGTCCGCGAGCACGACCGTGATCTGGTCGCTGCCCTGGATCACGTGGTGGTTGGTCACGACGAGCCCCGTCGGATCGACGATGACGCCGGAGCCGAGCGAGTTCTGGACCCGCTGGCGCGGGGCGCCGAACGGGGCCGCGTCGCCGAAGAAGCGGCGGAACAGCGGGTCGTCGAACAGCGGCGGCGTGCGCTCGCGCACGACCCGGCGGGTGTAGATGTTGACGACGGCCGGCGCCGCGCGGCGGACCACCGGCGCGAAGGACAGGGCGATCTCCTCGCGCGATCCCGGCACGGCGCGTTCCGCCGCGGCGGCGGCAGGCATCGCCGCGAGGAGCAGCAGGAGCAGGGCGAGGTATCTCATGCCGGCCAATTTAGGATCGTGGCTCCTCGGGCGAAAGGGTGCCGCTCAGGATGCCGCGCGGCAGACCGCGGTGCACTGGCGGAACTGCCGGTCGCAGGACATCCCGCGCAACGTGCTGTTCGAGCCGCGGGTGGCGCCGGCCTCCATGCAGACGTCGTAGTCGCGGCTGCAGGAGCGCGAGCACGAGGCCGCGCCGTCCGTGCCGCCGGCAGGAGACGCGTTGCGCTCGCCGGTGCAGGCGGCGAGCACGAGCGCTGCGGCGAGAAGAAGGGTCGAGGCGCGGGGCATGGCGGGTCTCCGGTGCGGGAACACGGAGGCTATTGCGTCGGCGGCATGCCGGGCAAGCCTCCGCGAGCGGGCGGCGACGGTTGCCGCGATGCGCGCCATCGTCCACTCTCGCCGTCGCAAACGCGCAACCGCCAGCCCGGGACCAGAGATGCCGCCGGACACCCAGCACCACCCCGCAGCCGCGATCGAGCTTCTCCTCACCGATCTGAGCGGCGTCACGCGCGGCAAGCGGGTGCCTGCCCGCGAGCTCGACCACGTGCTCCACGCGGGGGTGCCGCTGATCGGCTCGCTCCACGCGCTCGACATCCATGGCGAGAACGTCGACGAGGCGGGGCTGGCGCTCGCGACAGGCGACGGCGACAAGCTCCTGGTGCCGGCCGACGGCCGGGTGATGCCGGTCCCCTGGGCCGGCGAGCACGCCTCCTGCCTGCTGATGACGCTGATGGAGCCCGACGGGCGGCCGTTCTTCGGCGATCCCCGCCACGTGCTGGCGCGCACCGTGGGGCATCTGGCCGATCTGGGGCTGACGCCGGTCGTGGCCTGCGAGCTGGAATTCTACCTCGTGGACGCCGAGCGTACGCCCGGGGGCGGGCCCCAGCCGCCCCGCTCACCCCTGACCGGCCGCAGGGACTGGTCGATCCAGACATACGCCATCGACGAGCTGGAGGCATACGGCCCCTACCTGTCGGCGGTCGCCGAGGCCTGCGCGCGGCAAGGCGTCGTCACCGGCAGCATCCTGGCCGAATACGCGCCGGGCCAGTTCGAGATCAACCTTGAGCATGGGCCGGACGCGCTGCGCGCCGCCGACGAGGCCGTACTCCTGAAGCGGGCCGTACGCGGCGTCGCGCGGGCGCAGGGCATGGACGCGACCTTCATGGCCAAGCCCTATGGCGGGCATTCCGGCAGCGGCCTGCACATGCATGTCAGCCTGCTCGACCGCGACGGCCGGAACGTCCTGGAGGACGAGGCGGTGCTGCGCCATGCCGTGGGCGGGCTGCTCGCCACCATGGCCGAGGCGATGGCGATCTTCGCCCCGAACGCCAACTCGTTCCGGCGGCTGCAGCGCGGCTCCTACGCCCCGACCGTGCCCACCTGGGGCGAGGACAACCGGACGGTCGCGGTGCGCACGCTGGGCTCCGGCCCGTCGCGCCGGATCGAGCACCGGCTGGCCGGGGCCGACGCGAACCCCTATCTGGCGCTCGCGGCCGTGCTCGCGGGGCTGCACCACGGCATCGCCCGCAAGGTCGAGCCGCCCGCCCCCGTCACCGGCAACGCCTACGATGCCGGCCCCGGCGGGCTGCCGGCGCTGCCGCGGCGCCTGCCGGAGGCGCTGGACGCCTTCGAGGCGGGGCAGGTCCTGCCCGGCTATATCGGCGGCGACTATCACCGCCTCTATTCCGCCGTGCGCGGGGGAGAACTGCGCAAGTTCGAGGCCCTGTACGACCGGCGGGAGATGGACTGGTACCTGGCGGTGATCTGAGATGGCGTCCTTCCCGATCTACGCGCTCGCCGCGCTTGCGGAGATCGCGGGCTGCTTCTGCTTCTGGGCGTGGCTGCGCCTCGGCCAGGGGGCGTGGTGGGTGCTTCCCGGCCTGGCCAGCCTCGCGGTGTTCGCGTGGCTGCTGACCCGCGTGCAGCTGGACTTCGCCGGCCGAGCCTATGCCGCCTATGGCGGCGTGTACATCGCCGCGTCGCTGCTGTGGCTGTGGATGGTCGAAGACCAAGCGCCGGACCCGTGGGACCTCGTCGGCGCGTCGCTGTGCCTGGCCGGCGCAGGCACGATCCTGCTCGCGCCTCGCGGGCCGATCGCCTGAGGGCGCCGGAACCGCGGGTGCGGTCGGGATGTTGCCTTCAGGGCCGTCCCTTTCGCGCGAACACGGAGCCTCGACGATGCGATACCTGCCGCCCCTCGCCGCAAGCACCCTGCTGCTGGCCTCCGCGCTGCCGGCCCTCGCCCAGACCGGCGAGACGATCCGACCGGCGCCGCCCTCCGCGATCGGGCAGCTGGAGCGGATCGAGATCGACCCGGGCCTGCGGGAGATGGACCCCGCGGCGCTCGAGGGGATGCGGGTCTACGATGCGCAGGGCGAAGAGGTCGGCGACGTCGAGACGGTGATGATCGGTACCGACCGCCGCCTGCTCGCCGTGGTCGAGACGCAGGGCTGGCTCGGCGTGGCGACCGGCCGGGTGGCGATCCCGGTCGAGGCGATGCGCCTCGACGGCGACGTCCTGCGCCTCGTCGCCCTGACGGAAGAGCAGGTCCGGGACATCATGGCCGAGAAGGCCCTCGACTACGGCACGCTCGACGGCTACGCGACCATCGGCGAGGCCTGGGACGCGCGCCTCGTGGAGTAAGGCGTCTGCCGGGCGTTCAGAGCGCGTCGATCGGGATCTTCAGGTAGCGGACGCCGTTGTCCTCGGCCGGCGGGAACTGCCCGCCCCGCACGTTCACCTGCACCGAGGGCAGGATCAGCGCCGGCATCTGCAGCTTGGCGTCGCGGGCCGTCCGCATGGCGACGAACTCCTCCTCGGTGACGCCGTCGCGGACATGGACGTTGTCGGCCCGCTGCTCGGCGACCGTGCTCTCCCAGAGATAGCGGTCGCGCCCCGGGGGCTTGTAGTCGTGGCCGGTGAACAGGCGCGTGTGCGGCGGCAGGTCGAGGATGCGGCGGATCGACCGGTACAGCGACCGGGCGTCGCCGCCCGGGAAGTCGGTGCGCGCCGTCCCGTAGTCCGGCTGGAACAGCGTGTCGCCGACGAAGGCCGCGTCCCCGACGACATAGGTCAGGTCGGCGGGCGTGTGGCCGGGGGTGTGCAGCGCCCGGGCATCGATCGACCCGATCCGGAACCGCTCGCCGTCGGCGAACAGGTGGTCGAACTGGCCCCCGTCGGCGACGAAGCCCGGTTCCATGTTGAAGAGCGCCTTGAAGACCTCCTGGACCTGCCGGATGTGCTCGCCGATCCCGATGCGGCCGCCGACCGCCCCCTTCACGTAGGCGGCCGCCGACAGGTGGTCGGCATGGACGTGCGTCTCCAGGATCCAGTCGACCGTCAGCCCCCGGCCGCGCACATGCCCGATCAGCCGGTCCGCGGACGCGGTGCCGGTGCGGCCCGACTTCGGGTCGAAGTCGAGGACGGGGTCGATCAGGGCGGCGGTTCCGGTGGCGGGATCGGCGACCGCATAGCTGACGGTATTGGTCGCCTCGTCGAAGAAGGCGTGGACGTCCGGCTTCATCGCTCAGCTCCTGCCGTGGCCCGTTGCGAACTGCGCAGACTACAGGATCGCGCGGCCCGCCGATGCATCCCCTCCGGACGCGTACGACCGGCCAGTGCGGAACGCGGCCGGCCGCCGTCAGTGCCGTCCGTGGCGCTCCGCCCGGCGGAAAAGGTCGGCGATCTCATCGAAGTTCCCGGCCAGTTCCTCCAGCGCGAAGGCGAGCGCGAACACCCGCTCCATCGCATGCGTCGGCAGCGCGTCGGCCTCGCCGCGGCGCTGAAGCTCCGCGAGGCGGTCGTCCAGCGCGCGCAGCCGGCCCTTGACCTGGTCGGCGGCGGGCAGGGCCCGGCCCTCGGACACCGAGGCGCCGAGCTGCTCGAGATAGGCGCAGGCGGCGGTGGCGAACGCATCGAGGGTCGCGCCCAGACGGCCGCGCAACGTCTCGGGCAGCGGCTCGACGTCCACGCGGTCGATCAGGATCAGCGTATGCCAGAGCCGCTCGACGGCATGAAGCACGGCCCGGTACTCGGGACCGTCGCGGCGGGGGCCGGCGCGGCCGCGGCGCGACTGCGCGAGCATGGCGCGGGCCTGCTCCAGATGGCCGCGGACCTCGCCGTGGATCGGGCCGAGGGGGTCCCGGCCGGTCGCCAGCAGGCCGGGCATGGCCGCCCGCAGCAGCGCGCCGCAGCCACGCAGCGCCGCCCCCAGGGCCCGGTCGGCCCGCCGGTGCGCGGCTTCGGGAAAGATCAGGAGGGCCGTCGCCCCGGCGATAACGCCTCCGATGCCGATCGCCAGCGCCCGGTCGAGCGCGGCGTCGATCAACATGTCGGAGGAGGACACGATCAGGATGCCGGCGGGCACGTGGCCGTAGCGCAGGCCCGGGCGCCAGGACGCCACGAACTCGACCACGACCGCGGCGACCGCGAGGCTGAGGGCCGCCATCCAGCCCTGCGTGCCGATGAAGCGGACGCAGGCGAGCCCGACCAGCGTGCCGAGCACGGTTCCGAGCAGCCGGCCGACGACGGAATTCACCGTGCCGCCGACGCTCGGCTGGATCACGAAGAGGGCGGAGATCACGGCCCAGGACAGCTCCGGCAGCGCCGCGAGCTTCATCAGGGCGAAAGTCGCAAGCGCCGCGACGGCTGCCTGGACGGCCTGCCGAGCCGGCTCTCCATAGGCGGAGGCGAGACTGTGCAGGGAAGAGCGCATACCCGGTCAACCCGGCGCCGGGCCTGACGTCGGGGACGGGCACCGACCGTGCCCGCCCCCTCGTCGTCGATCCGCGGATCAGGCCTGGGCCTCTTCGGCCTCCTCCTGCTCCTGCTTCGGACCGCTGTCCTGGCCCTTGGCCGCCGGGTCGCGGTCGACCAGCTCGATCACCGCCATCGCGGCGGCGTCGCCGTAGCGGAACCCCGCCTTCAGGACGCGGGTGTAGCCGCCGGCGCGGTCCTTGTAGCGCTCGGCGATCGTGTCGAACAGCTTCGTCACCATCGCCTCGTCGCGCAGCCGGGCGAGAGCGAGGCGGCGGTTGGCGAGGCCACCCTTCTTGCCGAGCGTGATCAGGCGCTCGACGATCGGACGCAGGTCCTTCGCCTTGGGCAGCGTCGTCGTGATCTGCTCGTGCTTGATCAGCGCGGCCGCCATGTTGGCGAACATCGCCTGACGATGGCTGGTCGTGCGGTTCAGCTTGCGTCCGTTCATGCCGTGGCGCATGGCCTTGCTCTCCTCTCACCCGGGTTTCGCGCGCGAAACCGATTGCGTACCCCTGGCGCCCTTCTTGCGGCACGCAGGGGGCGGGCCCTCATGGCCCATGTCCGGGGAGGGACGGCGCCTTCCCCGTTCCATGCGGTCAATACGGCTCTTCGAGCCGCTTGGCCAGTTCCTCGATGTTCTCCGGCGGCCAGTTCGGGATCTCCATGCCGAGATGGAGCCCCATCTGCGCCAGGACTTCCTTGATCTCGTTCAAGGACTTCCGGCCGAAGTTCGGCGTGCGCAGCATCTCGGCCTCGGTCTTCTGGACCAGGTCGCCGATGTAGACGATGTTGTCGTTCTTCAGGCAGTTCGCCGACCGGACCGACAGTTCGAGTTCGTCCACCTTGCGCAGCAGGTTCTTGTTGAACGGAACCTCTTCCGACTTCTCCTCGATGGTCGCCTGCGTCGGCTCCTCGAAGTTGATGAAGAGCTGGAGCTGGTCCTGGAGGATGCGGGCGGCCAGCGCCACCGCGTCCTCCGGCGACACGGCGCCGTCCGTCTCGATCGTCATCGACAGCTTGTCGTAGTCGGTGACCTGGCCGACGCGGGTGTTGTCGACCTTGTAGGACACCTTGCGGATCGGGCTGAACAGCGCATCGACCGGGATCAGGCCGATCGGCGCGTCCTCGGGCCGGTTCTGGGTGGCCGCGACGTAGCCCTTGCCGCTCTGGACCGTCAGCTCCATCGACAGCCGCGCGCCGTTGTCCAGCGTGCAGATGACGAGGTCGGGGTCCATCACCTCGATGTCCGGGCCGGTCTCGATCATGCCGGCCTTCACCTCGCCCGGCCCCTCGGCGCGCAGGCGCATCCGCTTGGGCCCGTCGCCGTGCATGCGCAGGCCGAGCGTCTTGATGTTCAGGACGATGTCCGTGACGTCCTCGCGCACGCCCGGGATGGACGAGAACTCGTGCAGCACGCCCTCGATCTGGATCGAGGTGACCGCCGCCCCCTGGAGGGAGGACAGCAGCACGCGGCGGAGCGCGTTCCCGAGCGTCAGGCCGAATCCGCGCTCGAGCGGCTCGGCGACGACGGTGGCGAAACGTTGCGGATCGTCGCCGGGCTGGATCTCCAGCTTGTTCGGCTTGATCAGTTCCTGCCAGTTCCTGTGAATCACGTCGGTAACCTCATGCCATCGGGTTGACGCGCTGGCGCGCGGCCAATGCGAAAATGCCGAACGGCCCCCCTGACGGGAGGCCCCGGCCTTCGCCACCGTTCCCTTACGTTCCGCGCCACGATGGCAGGGCGGCGCGGTTTCCCGGTCCGGCGGGCTGCGCGGGCGCTAGATCCGCCTGTTCAGACGCGGCGCTTCTTCGGCGGGCGGACGCCGTTGTGCGGGATCGGGGTGACGTCGCGGATCGAGGTGATCGCGAAGCCGACCGACTGCAGCGCGCGCAGAGCCGACTCGCGCCCCGAACCCGGGCCCTTCACCTCGACCTCGAGAGTGCGCATGCCGTGCTCCTGGGCCTTGCGCCCGGCGTCCTCCGCCGCGACCTGGGCCGCGTAGGGGGTCGACTTGCGCGAGCCCTTGAAGCCCATCGTGCCCGACGACGACCAGGCGATCGTGTTGCCCTGCGCGTCGGTGATGGTGATCATGGTGTTGTTGAACGAGGCGTTCACGTGCGCCACGCCCGAGGTGATGTTCTTGCGCTCGCGGCGGCGCAGGCGCTGGGCCGCGGCGTTGGAAGGTCTTGCCATCTGATGTGTCCGTCTGCTCTGAAGCGCGGTCGCGCGCCGGTTACTTCTTCTTGCCCGCGATCGGCTTCGCCGGACCCTTGCGGGTGCGGGCGTTCGTGTGGGTGCGCTGACCGTGGACCGGCAGCCCCTTGCGGTGCCGCAGGCCGCGATAGCACCCGAGATCCATCAGCCGCTTGATGTTCATCGCGACTTCGCGACGCAGGTCGCCTTCCACGCGATAGTCGGAATCGATGACCTCGCGGACGCGGAGCACCTCGTCGTCGGTCATCTCGTTGACCCGCCGCTCGGCCGGGATCCCGGTCTTCTCGCAGATCTGCCGGGCCAGGAGCGGCCCGATCCCGTGGATATAGGTCAATGCCACTTCCACGCGCTTTTGCGCAGGAATGTTGACGCCAGCAATACGCGCCACGCCTCGTCTCCTCGTTTTCTCGTCATGGGCCCAAGGGGCCGCCAAAAGTCCTTGCAGGTCGTCTTTGCGCCTCGGACGCCGGTCGGCCGGCGATTGAGGACGAACGAAAACGCTCGGTTCCCCCTGGGACCAAGGATCGCGGATTATAGGCCGCAATCCTCCAGAGTCAACCAAAGCCGCGACGGCGCGGCGTCACCGCCCCGCCAGCAGCGCCTCGATCTGCTCGGTCACCACGTCGATCTCGGCCATGCCGTCCACCTCGCGCAGGACGCCCCGCTCGCGGTAGTAGGGCAGGATCGGCGCGGTCTGCGCATGGTAGGCGGCAAGCCGGGTCGACACCGTCTCGGCGTTGTCGTCGGCCCGGCGGGTGAACTCCGTCCCGCCGCAGGCGTCGCACACGCCGTCGTCCTTCGGCCGGTTGAACCGGTCGTGATAGCCACGGCCGCACCGTGCGCAGGTGAAGCGGCCCGTGATCCGGTCCACCAGCGCCGCGTCGTCGACCTTCATCTCGATCACCTGGTCGAGCTTCAGCCCCTTCTCCGTCAGCATGCGGTCGAGGGCCTCGGCCTGCGGGACCGTGCGCGGGAAGCCGTCGAGGATGAAGCCCCGGGCGCAGTCCGGCTGCGAGATGCGGTCCGCGATCATCGCGATCATGACGTCGTCGGGCACCAGCTTGCCCGCCTGCATGATCTCCTTCGCCTTCAGGCCGAGCGGCGAGCCGCTCGCGACCTGCGCGCGCAGCATGTCGCCGGTGCTGAGCTGGACCAGGCCGTGCCGCTCCTCGAGCCGCTTGGCCTGCGTGCCCTTCCCCGCGCCCGGCGGGCCGAGAAGTATCAGGTTCATCCTCGCCTCCCGCGCAGTTTCGCCTTCTTGATCAGCCCCTCGTACTGGTGCGCGAGCAGATGGGAATGGATCTGCGCGACCGTGTCCATGGTCACGGTGACCACGATCAGCAGGCTGGTGCCGCCGAAATAGAAGGGCACGCTGTACTGGGAGATCAGGATCTCCGGCAGCAGGCACACGACCGACAGGTAGGCGGCGCCGACGACGGTCAGCCGCGTCAGCACGTAGTCGAGATGGTCGGCCGTCGCCTTGCCCGGACGGATGCCGGGAATGAAGCCGCCGTACTTCTTCAGGTTGTCGGCCGTCTCCTGGGGATTGAAGACGATCGCGGTGTAGAAGAAGCAGAAGAACACGATCAGGGCGACATAGAGGGCCATGTACAGCGGCTGGCCATGGCCGAGATAGGCGGTCACGGTCTGCAGCCAGCCCGGCCCCTGCCCGCCGGCGAAGCCGACGGCGGTCAGCGGCAGCAGCAGCAGCGACGACGCGAAGATCGGCGGGATCACGCCCGAGGTGTTCAGCTTCAGCGGCAGATGGCTCGACTCGCCGCCGAACATCCGGTTGCCGACCTGGCGCTTCGGGTACTGGACCAGCAGGCGCCGCTGCGCCCGCTCCATGAACACGATGAAGGCGATCACGGCGACCGCCATCACCAGCATGAACACGATGAAGAGCGTCGACAGCGCGCCCGTCCGCCCCAGCTCCAGCGTCCCGGCCAGGGCGCGGGGAAGCTCGGCGACGATGCCGGCGAAGATGATCAGCGAAATGCCATTGCCGACGCCGCGCGCGGTGATCTGCTCGCCCAGCCACATCAGGAACACCGTGCCGCCGACCAGCGTGATCACCGTGGTCACGATGAAGAACGGTCCCGGCGCCACCACGGCGGACAGGCCGCCCGCGGTCATCCCCTGCATGCCCATCGCGAGCGCATAGGCCTGCACGGTCGCCAGCAGGACGGTCAGGTAGCGGGTGTACTGGTTGATCTTCTTGCGCCCGCTCTCGCCCTCCTTCTTCAGCTGCTCCAACGTCGGCGAGACGGCCGTCATGAGCTGCATGATGATCGATGCCGAGATGTACGGCATGATGTTGAGGGCGAAGATCGTCATCCGGCCCAGCGCGCCGCCCGCGAACATGTCGAACATGCCCAGGATGCCGCCGGCGTTCTGCTGGAAGATCTGCTCGAGCGCCGTCGGGTCGATGCCCGGAAGCGGGATGTAGGTGCCGAGCCGGTAGATGATCAGGGCTCCGAGCGTGAACCAGATCCGCTTCTTCAGCTCCGTCGCCTTGGCGAAGGCGCCGAAGTTGATGTTCGCGGCAAGCTGTTCGGCCGCTGATGCCATGGTGCTAGTCCTCGACGCTCGTCTGTCCGAAACGCATGATGGGACGAGCCGGCGCCCCCGTTCCGAGCACCGGCCCGCCCCAGTTCACTGCCCCACCCGCCGGCGCGTCACTCGGCGGTCGGCTCGGCCCGGGCCGGCGTCGTGACCGTGCCGCCGAGCTTCTCGACCGCGGCGACCGCCGAGGCCGAGGCGCCGGCGACCTGGAACGAGGCCTTCGTCTTCAGCTCGCCCTTGCCGAGCAGGCGAACGCCGTCGCGGCTGTTCACCGCGACGCCGGCCGCGACCAGCGCCGCGTCCGTGATCACCTCGTTCGGGTCGAGCCGGCCGGCCTCGATCGCGTCCTGGACCTTGCCCAGGTTGGCGACCGAGTAGTCCTTCGTGAACGGGTTCTTGAACCCGCGCTTGGGCAGGCGCCGCGTCAGCGGCATCTGGCCGCCTTCGAAGCCCTTGATCGACACGCCGGTCCTGGAGGTCTGGCCCTTGACGCCGCGCCCGGCGGTCTTGCCCTTGCCGGACCCGATGCCGCGCCCGACCCGCATGCGCTCCTTGCGTGCGCCCGGGTTGTCGCGGATCTCGTTGAGTTTCATGGGATACCGTCCTTCCGCCTCAGCCCTGGCTCTCGACCCGGACGAGATGCTTGACCTTGTCGATCATGCCGCGCACGGAGGGAGTGTCCTCCAGTTCGCGGGTGCGATGCAGCTTGTTCAGGCCGAGGCCGACCAGGGTCGCCCGCTGGTCCGACCGGCGGCCGATCGGGCTGCCGACCTGGGTCACGATGATGGTGCGCTTGTCGGCCATGCTCACGCCTCCCTCGCCTCGGCGCCCGCACCGGCACCCTCGCGCCGGCCGAGGATGTCGCTGACGCGACGGCCGCGGCGCGCCGCGACGGCGCGCGGGCTGACCACGTGCTGCAGGGCGTCGAAAGTCGCCTTGATCATGTTGTGCGGGTTCGACGTGCCGACCGACTTGGTCACCACGTCGGCCACGCCCAACGCCTCGAAGATCGCGCGCATCGGGCCGCCGGCGATCACGCCGGTGCCCGCAGGTGCGGCGCGCAGCACCACCCGCCCGGCGCCGAAATGGCCCTGGACGTCGTGGTGGAGCGTCCGGCCCTCGCGCAGCGGCACGCGGATCATGGCCCGCTTGGCCTGGTCCGTCGCCTTGCGGATGGCCTCGGGCACCTCGCGGGCCTTGCCCGAGCCGTAGCCGACCCGGCCCTTGCCGTCGCCGACCACGACGAGCGCCGCGAAACCGAACCGCCGGCCGCCCTTGACGACCTTGGCGACGCGGTTGATGCCGACCAGCTTCTCGACGAGATCGCTTTCCTCGCGATCCCTCGGGTTCCCCCGATCGCGGCCGTCGCGCTGGTCGCGCCCGCCGTCTCTTTCATTCCGTGCCATATCCAGGTCCCCTTAGAACGACAGGCCTGCCTCGCGGGCGGCGTCGGCCAGCGCCTTGACGCGGCCGTGGAAGAGATAGCTGCCGCGGTCGAACACGACCTCGGTGACACCGGCCTTGGAGGCGCGCTCGGCGATCAGCCGGCCCACTTCCTTGGCGGCATCCACGTTCGCGCCCGTCTTCAGCTTCTCGCGCAGATCCTTGTCCACGGTCGACGCCGCGGCGAGCGTGCGCCCCTCGCGGTCGTCGATCACCTGGGCATAGATGTGCTGGCTCGAGCGGAAGACCGAGAGGCGGGGGCGGCTGCCCGACTTCCGGGCGATCGCCGCGCGCACCCGCATCTTGCGGCGCGCGGAGAGTTCCTTTGACGTCTTCATTGCGGTCGCCCCTACTTCTTCTTGCCTTCCTTGCGCAGCAGGACTTCCTTCTCGTACTTGACACCCTTGCCCTTGTAGGGCTCGGGCTTACGGAACGAGCGGATTTCCGCTGCGACCTGGCCGACCTTCTGCTTGTCGAACCCGGACACGGAGATCGCCGTCGGCTTCTCGGTCTTGATCGTGATCCCGTCGGGGACCGGATACTTGACCTCATGGCTGTAGCCGAGCTGGAGCACGAGGTCGCCGCCCTGGACCGCGGCGCGGTAACCGACGCCGTTGATCTCGAGGTTGACCGTGTAGCCCTGGCTGACGCCGACCACCATGTTGTTGACCAGGGTGCGGGACGTCGCCCACATCACCCGGCCACGCTTGCTGTCCGTGCGCGGCTTAACGACGACGGTGTCGCCCTCCTTGGAGGCCGCCACGTCGTCGATCAGGGTCATGCTGAGCTGCCCCAGCTTGCCCTTCGCGGTGATGGTCTGGCCGTTGACCTGGACGTCAACTCCGGCCGGCACCGGCACCGGATGCTTTCCGATACGCGACATGGGCCACTCCTTAGAACACGCGGCAGAGGACTTCGCCGCCGACATTGGCGGCGCGGGCCTCTAGGTCGGACATCACGCCGCGCGGGGTCGACAGGATCGAGATCCCGAGACCGTTGTAGACGCGCGGCAGCTCCTTGATCTTCGAGTAGACGCGGCGGCCAGGCTTGCTGACGCGCTGCAGCTCGCGGATCGCGGGCTCGCCTTCATGGTACTTCAGCTCGATGCGCAACTGCGCAATTCCCGGCCGGATCTCCTCGCGGGAATAGCCGCGGATGAAGCCTTCGCGCTTCAGGACGTCCAGGACGTTCGCCCGGAGCTTCGAAGCGGGGCTGTCCACCGCGGCCATGCGGGCGCGCTGACCGTTGCGGATGCGGGTCAGCATATCGCCAAGAGGATCGCTCAACGCCATCTTCGTGGTTCCCTTACCAGCTCGACTTGACCATGCCCGGGATCTGGCCGACGGAGGCCAGGTCCCGAAGCGTGATGCGCGAGAGCTTGAACTTGCGGTAGAAGCCGCGCGGACGACCGGTCATCGCGCAGCGGTTGCGGATGCGCGTCGGCGAGGAGTTGCGCGGCATCTCGGCGAGCTTGAGCCGCGCCTCGAACTGCTCTTCCATCGGAAGCGACCGATCCTTGGCGATCGCCTTGAGGCGGGCACGCTTGGCGGCATGCTGCTTCGCCAGCTTCGTGCGCCGCTTGTTCTTCTCGATTGAACTGACTTTGGCCATGGCCTGTACTCCCGGCGCTCAGGCGACGAACGGCATGGAGAAGCCCTTCAGGAGGGCCTTGGCCTCCTGGTCGGTCTTCGCGCTCGTCACGATGATGATGTCCATCCCGCGGATCTCGTCGATCTTGTCGTAGTCGATCTCGGGGAAGACGATCTGCTCCTTCAGACCCATGGAGTAGTTGCCCCGTCCATCGAAGCTGTTGCCCGACACGCCGCGGAAGTCGCGGACGCGCGGCAGCGCGATGTTGATCAGACGGTCGAGGAACTCGTACATGCGCTCCTGGCGCAGCGTCACCTTGCAGCCGACCGGCATGCCTTCGCGCAGCTTGAACTGGGCGATCGACTTGCGCGCGCGGGTGACGACCGGCTTCTGGCCGGCGATCGCGGTCAGGTCGCTGACCGCCGCCGTCACCTTCTTGCCGTCGCTGGTGCCTTCGCCCACGCCCATGTTGATGACGATCTTCTCGATGCGCGGAACCTGCATGTCGCTCTTGTACTCGAACTCAGTCCTAAGCTGAGGACGAACGACGTCGACGTAATGCTTCTTGAGCCTCGCAGCCATGGCGCGCCTCACAGATCGATCACTTCGCCGGAGCGCTTCGCGAAGCGCACCTTGCGGCCGTCCTCGAGGGTCTTGAACCCCACGCGGGTCGGCTTGTTGTCCTTGGGGTCGACATGGGCGACGTTCGAGACGTGGATCGGCGCCTCGATCTCGACGATGCCGCCGGCCTGCGTCGGGGTCTGCCGCTGGTGCTTCTTGACGATGTTGACGCCACGCACCTTGACCCGGTTCTCCTTCGGCAGGACCTCGATCACCTCGCCGGTCCGGCCCTTGTCGCGTCCGGTGAGGACGACGACCTTGTCCTTCTTCCTGACCTTCAACATCACAGCACCTCGGGCGCGAGCGAGATGATCTTCATGAACTTGCGGCCGCGCAGCTCGCGGGTCACCGGGCCGAAGATGCGGGTCCCGATCGGCTCGCCCTGCTTGTTGATCAGCACGGCGGCGTTGCGGTCGAAGCGGATGGAGGTGCCGTCGGTGCGGCGCAGCGCCTGCGCCGTGCGGACGATCACGGCGCGATGGACGTCGCCCTTCTTCACGCGGCCGCGCGGGATCGCCTCCTTGACCGAGACGACGATCACGTCGCCCACGGAGGCCACCTTGCGCTTGGAACCGCCGAGCACCTTGATGCACTGCACCCGGCGCGCCCCGCTGTTGTCGGCGACCTCCAGGTTGGTTTGCATCTGGATCATTGTTCAGACCTCGTCATTCAAGTGGCGACCGCGGTGCCTTCGGGAGCGGCGGCCCTCGCCGCGTCTCCGGTCAGCACGCGCCAGCGCTTGCTCTTCGAAATCGGACGGCATTCCTCGATGAAGACCGTGTCGCCGGCCTTGAACCGGTTGTCCTCGTCGTGGGCTGCGTACTTCTTCGACTGGCGGATGAACTTCTTGTAGACCGGGTGCATGACGCGGCGCTCGACCAGGACCGTGACGGTCTTGTCGCCTTTGTCGCTCACCACGGTGCCCTGCAGGATGCGCCGGGGCATGGCATCGACTCCTTAGTTCGCGGCCGAGCGAGCACGCTCGCCCAGAATGGTCTTGATGCGCGCGATGTCACGGCGCACCTGGCCGACGCGCGCGGTGTTCTCGAGCTGGCCCGACGCCTTCTGGAAGCGCAGGTTGAACTGCTCCTTCTTGAGGGCGAGAAGCTGGTCGTTGAGCTCGTCAGAGCTCTTGGTGCGAAAATCCGCGGGCTTCATCAGTTGAGCTCCTCACCCAGGCGGGTCACGAAGCGGCACTTGATCGGCAGCTTGGCCGCCGCGAGCTCGAACGCGCGCTTGGCGAGATCGCCCGGCACGCCGTCCAGCTCGAACATGATCCGGCCGGGATGGACGCGGGCCGCCCAGAACTCGGGCGAGCCCTTGCCCGAGCCCATGCGGACCTCGGCGGGCTTGCTGGTCACCGGCAGGTCCGGGAAAATCCGGATCCAGACCCGGCCCTGCCGCTTGATGTGACGGGTGATCGCGCGGCGCGCGGCCTCGATCTGGCGCGCGGTGATGCGCGCCGGCTCGACGGCCTTCAGGCCGTACGCCCCGAAATTGAGCTGCGTCCCGCCCTTGGCTTCGCCGTGGATGCGGCCCTTGTGGGCCTTGCGGAACTTCGTACGCTTAGGACTTAGCATGGCACATGCCCTCTAGTATCCCTTGACGCCGGCCTCAGCGAGAGACCGTCTGCTCGCCGACGCGCTTGTCCTGCGCCATCGGGTCGTGCGCCATGATCTCACCCTTGAACACCCAGACCTTGACGCCGCAGGTGCCGTAGGTCGTCTTCGCCGTGGCCGTGCCGTAGTCGACGTCGGCCCGCAGCGTGTGCAGGGGCACGCGGCCCTCGCGGTACCACTCCATGCGCGCGATCTCGGCGCCGCCGAGGCGGCCCGAGCAGTTGATCCGGATGCCCTGGGCACCCAGGCGCATGGCGGACTGGACCGCGCGCTTCATGGCCCGGCGGAACGCCACGCGGCGCTCGAGCTGGTTGGCGATGTTCTCGGCGATCAGCTTCGCGTCGATCTCCGGCTTGCGGATCTCGACGATGTTGAGGTTGACCTCCGAGCCCGTCATCTTGGCCAGCTCGACGCGGAGCTTCTCGATATCGGCGCCCTTCTTGCCGATGACAACCCCGGGCCGCGCGGAATGGATCGTCACCCGCGCCTTCTTGGCCGGGCGCTCGATCACGACCCGCGAGACGCCGGCCTGCTGGAGGCGGCCCTGCAGGAACTTGCGGAGCTTCAGGTCGCTGTGCAGCAGGTTCGCGTAGTCGCGATCGGCGTACCAGCGGCTGTCCCAGGTGCGGTTGATGCCGAGCCGGAGCCCGATCGGATTGATTTTCTGACCCATTACTCGGCCTCCTCCTGGCTGGCCTCGGCACGCTCCTGAACGATCACGGTCAGGTTGCTGAACGGCTTCTCGATCCGCGCGCCGCGGCCGCGGGCACGGGCATGGAAGCGCTTCATCACCAGGGCGCGGCCGACCGTCGCCTGGACGACGACGAGACGGTCGACGTCCAGCTGATGGTTGTTTTCGGCGTTCGCGATCGCGGACTGCAGCACCTTCTTCACCTCGCCGGCGATCCGGCGCTTGGAGAAGGTGAGGTCGGCGAGCGCTGACTGCGCGTCCTTGCCGCGGATCATCTGGGCGACGAGGTTCAGCTTCCGGGCGGAGCTGCGGATCATGGTGCCGACGGCGATCGCCTCGTTCTCGGCGACCCGCGACGCATTTGCGGCCTTGCCCATGGCTACTTCCTCTTCGCCTTCTTGTCGGCCGCGTGGCCGTAATAGGTCCGGGTCGGAGAGAACTCGCCGAACTTGTGGCCGATCATGTTCTCGGTCACGAGCACGGGCAGGAACTTCTGACCGTTGTAGACACCGAAGGTGAGGCCAACGAACTGGGGCAGGATGGTGGAGCGACGCGACCAGATCTTGATGATCTCGTTACGCCCGCTTGCCCGCGCCTTTTCGGCCTTCTTCAAGAGGTGGCCGTCGATGAACGGCCCCTTCCAGACGCTGCGCGCCACGACGTAACTCCTTTACTTCTGATGACGGCGGCGGATGATCAGCTTGTCCGTCGCCTTGTTGTTGCGCGTCTTCTTGCCCTTGGTCGGCTTGCCCCACGGGGTGACCGGGTGCCGGCCGCCCGACGTCCGGCCTTCGCCGCCGCCGTGCGGGTGGTCGATCGGGTTCATCGCCACGCCGCGAACCGCCGGGCGCTTGCCGAGCCAGCGCGAGCGGCCCGCCTTGCCCAGGTTGATGTTCGCCTGGTCGGGGTTCGAGACCGCCCCGATCGTCGCCATGCACTCGCCGCGGACCATCCGCAGCTCGCCCGACGCCAGCTTGAGCTGGGCGTAGCCCTGGTCGCGGCCCACGATCTGCACGTAGGTGCCCGCGGCCCGCGCCATCTGACCGCCCTTGCCGGGCTTCAGCTCGACGTTGTGGACGATCGTGCCCACCGGGATGCTGCGCAGCGGCAACGCGTTGCCCGGCTTGATGTCCGCGCGCTCGCCGGCGACGACGGTGTCGCCGACCTTGAGACGCTGCGGGGCCAGGATGTAGCTCAGCATGCCGTCCTCGTACCGGATCAGCGCGATGAACGCCGTCCGGTTCGGGTCGTATTCGAGCCGCTCGACCGTCGCGGGGACGTCGAACTTGCGCCGCTTGAAGTCGACCAGGCGATAGCTGCGCTTGTGGCCGCCGCCCATGCGCCGGGCCGTGATGCGGCCGGTGTTGTTGCGCCCGCCGCTCTTGGTCAGGCCCTCGGTGAGGGTCTTGACCGGCTTGCCCTTCCACAGCTCGCTGCGGTCGACCAGCACGAGCTGGCGCAGCGACGGGGTAATCGGTCGGAATTGCTTCAGTGCCATCGGATCACACTCGCCTCTTGCGCCGCTCAGACGCCCGTCGTGACGTCGATCGTGTGGCCCTGCTCGAGGGTCACGATCGCCTTCTTGAAGTCGGAGCGACGGCCCACGATCCCACGGAAGCGCTTGGTCTTGCCCTTCTGGATCAGGGTGTTCACCGCCTTGACCTTGACCTTGAACAGCCCTTCGACGGCCGCCTTGATCTCAGGCTTCGTGGCGTCCAGGGGCACCTTGAAGGTGACCTGGTTGTGTTCCGAACCCATCGTCGACTTCTCGGTGATCAGGGGAGCGACGATCAGATCGTACATCCGCTCCTGCGACACCGAAGGTTTCGAGATCTTCGTCATTTCAGGCGAGCCTCCAGCTGCTCGACCGCATTGCGCGTCAGGACGAGGGTGTCGCGACGCAGGATGTCGTAGACGTTCGCGCCCTGCTCGGGCAGCACGTCGACCAGCGGGATGTTCCGCGAGGCGCGCATGAAGCTCTCGTCCGGGTTCGAGCCATCGATGATGAGGGCCGAATTCAGGCCGAGGGTCTTGAACTGCGCGGCCAGCGCCTTGGTCTTGTGCGTCTCGACCGAGGCCTGGTCGAGAACGACCAGCTTGCCGTCGGCGAGCTTCGCCGAGAGCGCCGTCTTGAGCGCCAGCTTGCGGACCTTCTTGGTCAGGTCGTGGGCGTGGCTGCGCACGACCGGGCCGAAGATCACCGCGCCGCCGCGGAACTGCGGCGAGCGCAGCGAGCCCTGGCGAGCGCGGCCGGTGCCCTTCTGGCGGTACGGCTTCTTGCCGGTGCCGCTGATCTCGCTGACGCCCTTGGTCTTGTGGGTGCCGGCCCGGCGCTTGGCGAGCTGATAGTTCACCATGCGCGAAAGCAGGTCCGCGCGCACCGGAAGGCCGAACACCGACTCGTCGAGCTCGATCTCGCCGACCGTCTCGTTTTTCAGGTTCTTGACGCTTGCCTTCATCTCACATCACTCCTCGGCCGGGGCTTCGGGCGCCGCGCCGTCGGCCGGGGTTTCGGCCGGAGCCGGAGCCTCGGCGGCCTTGCGGACGGCGGCCGGGAACGGGGCGCCTTCCGGGGCCTTCACCTTGTGGCGCTTCACGGCGTCGCGCACGAACACCCAGCCGCCCTCGGAGCCGGGGACCGCGCCCTTGACCAGGATCAGCCCGCGGTCCTCGTCGACCTGGACGACCTTGAGGTTCTGCGTCGTGACCCGCTCGTCGCCGAGATGGCCGGCCATCTTCTTGTTCTTGAAGGTCTTGCCGGGGTCCTGGCGGCCGCCGGTCGAACCGTGCGAGCGATGCGACACCGACACGCCGTGGGTCGCGCGCAGACCGCCGAAGTTCCAGCGCTTCATCGCGCCGGCGAAGCCCTTGCCGATCGTCGTGCCGGTGACGTCCACGAGCTGGCCGGGGATGAAATGGGCGGCCGTGATCTCGCTGCCGACGTCGACGAGCGCGTCGGGAGAGACGCGGAACTCGGCGACCTTGCGCTTGGGCTCGACCTTCGCCTTGGCGAAGTGGCCGCGCATCGGCTTCGTGACGTTCTTCACCTTGGCCTTGCCGACGCCGACCTGGACGGCGGTGTAGCCGTCCTGGTCCTCGGTGCGCACGGCGACGACCTGGCAGTTGTCGACCTTCAACACAGTGACCGGCACATGCTCGCCATCGTCCGTGAAGACGCGGGTCATGCCGACCTTCTGTGCGATCAGACCGGATCGCATCGTTCTGTTCTCCTCATTAGGGACATCCTCGACGGGAGAGGTCCCTCACTCCAAAAAATGACCGCTTCGGCCTCAGATCTTGATCTCGACGTCCACGCCGGCGGCGAGGTCGAGCTTCATCAGCGCGTCCACCGTCTGGGGCGTCGGGTCGACGATGTCGATCAGGCGCTTGTGGGTGCGGATCTCGAACTGCTCGCGCGACTTCTTGTCGATGTGCGGCGAGCGGTTGACCGTGAACTTCTCGATCTGAGTCGGGAGCGGGATCGGCCCGCGCACCCGGGCACCGGTCCGCTTGGCGGTGTTCACGATCTCGCTGGTCGACTGGTCGAGCACGCGATGATCGAACGCCCGCAGGCGGATCCGGATATTCTGGTTGTCCATCGTCTCTATGACCCGTCTCAAAACCGAAGCCGCGCACCATACACAAGGCGCGGCCTCGGCACAATCTGATTACGCCGCCGGAGCGGCTTCCTTTCGTCCGAAGGGAAAGCCGCTCCGCGGCCTGCTCCGGTCCGGCTTACTCGACGATGCTGGCGACGACGCCGGCACCGACGGTGCGGCCACCCTCGCGGATGGCGAAGCGCAGGCCCTCGTCCATGGCGATCGGGGCGATCAGCGTCACCACCATCGCCACGTTGTCGCCCGGCATCACCATCTCCGTGCCTTCCGGCAGCGCCACCGTCCCGGTC